>PMLI01000309.1 GCA_003158835.1 Acidimicrobiaceae bacterium | reverse complement strand
TCGCGGACGACGGCGAACGCCTCGCTCAGCATGTCGTTGAGGTCCTCGCCGTTGGCCAGGCGCTCCCTGAACTCGATTGTCTTGTGGGCGAGATCCTCGTCCGAAAGGGCTTCTAGCTCTGGCTCCAGAGCATTTATGTCCGGCACGAGGGACTGCAGTGCTCGCAGCTTCTTACCCTCGCCCATCCGCAGGAACTTGGTCAGGACGCTCATGGCGCCTTCCAAACTACCAGCAGGCTCCGGAGAACTCCGTCAGCCGGCCCGACCGGCGCCGAAAATGCGCGTCCCCCTCGGGGCCAGACGGTCACGGCCTGATCGAGGTCTCGGCGGCTGACCTGGTCTTTGCCCCCACACTCGCCTGCTGCGTCGCTTCCCGGACCGGCGGCGGCGGCAATTGCCCAACACCACCGGCGCCCCGTTCATCGTCGTCTCCGCCCCGGGCCGACGGTCGGCCCGACGGCAGGCAGGACTTACTCCTAAGCCGCACCATGCTCGGCAACCACAGGTTACCTTACGTGGGTCGTTTTGCCTGCGGCTGGCGTCGACTTGCAACCACAGACCCGCCGAGGCCTCGACCCCAACGCTACACGCCCGGGGCGTGGCCCGCCTTGACGTCGGCGGGCTAGGCGTCCCGGGGCGCCCCGCTCAAGCGCTTCTTCATCGCCATGAGGACGTCGATGGGGCCCGGGTCGACGCCGGCATCAGCCGCCAGCCACAACGAGACGTAGTCGCCGAAGTACGTGAGGTCGAACAACTGCGCCAGGTCGCCGTCACCCTGGGCCCGCACCTCGATGACCTCGGTCACCCATGGCCGTACGATGTCGGCGACGATGTCGAAGCGCCGCCCGACCTGGGGGTGCTCACCGTCGTGGCGCAGCGTGAGGAGGCTCATGCCCGCGGCCACCTGCTGGGACGCCTCGCTCCAACCGCAGACCTCGTTGTGGCACAGCTCGGGCTGGGTGGCCGAGAAGGCCAGCCGCTTGGCGTTTTCGTTGACCTGGGCCTTCCAGCGCTGGGTGGCGACGTAGCCCAGCGGCCCGCCACCGTGCAGGACGGGGACGGTGGCCCCGATGCGCCGGGCCACCTCGGCCGCCTCCGAGGAACTTCCGGCACCGACGAGCTCGTCCCGGCGCCGCTTCAGCTGTTCGACGGCCCTGTCCACCCACAGGTCGGCCCCCGGGAGCAGGCCCATCCGCCACAGCACGACCAGCAGCGGCACCGACATGGCTCCGAAGGCGACCCGGGGCCAGGGCACGGCAGGCACGCCCACGCACGGCGCCCCCCACGCTTGCGCCAGGCGAACCAGTTCGCCGCCTCCGGCTACGACCACCATCTTGGCCCCGGCCAGAGCGGCATCCGAGGCCGCCTCGATCGTTTCCTCGGTGCCCCCCGAGCACGAGACGGCGAAGACCAGGGACGCCTCGTCCACGAAGTGCGGGCACTCGTAGCCCTTCACGACCGTCACCGGGACGGGTAGCAGGGGCGAGGCGATGGCGGCGAGCACGTCGCCGGAGATGCCGCTGCCCCCCATCCCGATCACCACCACGTTGGCGATGTCCTCGCGCCGGGGCAGCCCGGAGATCGTGGCCGAGCCACGAAAAGCCTGCTGAACCTGCTCGGGGAACACCGCGGCTTGACCGAACATCCCGTCGCTGTCGAGTACCGGCACCTATCGCTCCTCGGATTTCGCCTCGAAATTGGGCTTTATGCCCTCGGCCCCCGCTTTGTCGACCAGCCTCTCGTGCTCCTCGGTGCCCACGCTCTCGGCATCGTCTATAAGCATGTCAGGGATGCCGTCTTTTATCAGGTAGCGCCGGTGCAGGCGAGGGTTGTAGAGCGATCCCTCATCGGCGAAGTAAAGCAGCGGGCCCTTGTCCTGCGGGCACGCCAGGATCTCGAGGAGAAGCGGGTCCAGGCCCATCACGCGTTTTCCTTTATGAGCGCTTGCACCTCTCGGGTGTGGGTGTCGCAGGCGGCCCCGACCCCGGCCTCGACGTTGAGGCGGACGAGGGGCGCGGTATTGGACGGCCTCAGGTTGAACCACCAGTCCCCGAAGTCCACTGTCAACCCGTCCAGGCGGGACTGGACGGCCTCAGGGCGGGCGCTGGCAAAAAACCGGCCGATGGCGTCGATAACGGCGCCGGGCCGGCTGGCTTCGGTATTTATCTCACCGGACTGGGCGTAACGTTCGAACGGCCTCCGCAGTTGGGACAGGGGCATGCCGGCTTTGGACATCACTTCCAGCACGACCAATGCGGCAATCGAACCGGAGTCCGCATTGTAATTATCACGGAAATAATAATGGCCCGAGTGCTCGCCTCCGAAAACGGCGCCCGTCTCGGCCATGACCCCCTTTATGAACGAGTGCCCGACCCTCGTCACGACAGGCGTCCCCCCGTTTTCACGGACCACCTCGGGCACCGTCTTGGAGCAGATGAGGTTGTGCAGGATTATCGAGCCCGGGTACTTCTCCAGCATGGCCTGGGCGACTATGGCCGTGGTGGTCGACCCGCTCACCGGCTGCCCTCTGTCGTCCACGAGGAAGCACCGGTCGGCGTCCCCGTCGAAAGCCAGTCCGACGTCGGCGCCCCTGGACAGCACCAGGGCCTGCAGGTCACGCAGGTTTTCGGGCTGGATCGGGTCGGCCGGGTGGTTGGGGAAATTGCCGTCGAGCTCGGGATAGAGCAACTCCAGGTCGAAGGGCAGGCCTTCGAAGACGGCCGGGACCACCAGGCCCCCCATCCCGTTGGCCGTGTCCGCTACGACCCGCAGAGGCTTGAGCACGCTTTCGTCGACGAAGCTGCGAGCCTTGGCGGCGTAGTCGGCCAGGATGTCGCGGTGGCTCACCGTCCCCCGCTCCGCCTCGGGCACCACCCGGAACTGGCCGCTCTCCACCGTGGCCCGGATCTCGGCCAGCCCCGACTCGACCCCCACCGGCTTTGCCCTCGCCAGGCAGAGCTTGATCCCGTTGTAGCGAGCCGGGTTGTGCGAGGCTGTGAACATGGCGCCGGGGGCGTCCAGGGCCCCGGTCGCATAGAATAGCTCGTCGGTCGAGACCAGGCCGAGTAGGACCACGTCCACACCCGCGGCCGTGACTCCTTCGGTGAACGCCTCCACCAGAGCGGGGCCCGAGGGCCGCATGTCCCGACCGATCAGGATCCTGGGGCTGGCGGCAAAGGCCGCGAAGGCACGGCCGATCTGGCGGGCCAGATCGGCACTGAGCTGATCGGGCACCACGGCGCGGATGTCATATGCCTTGAAGATGTCGTCGAGAGAGGCCATGGTCACGGTGTCCGAGGACAAGCTAACAAACCGGCCCACGGGCCCGCCTCACTGCCCGTCGGGGACGGCCTTCTCCCCGGCCCCGTCGCCCTCGACCGCGGGCGCCCCGTTGACTGCCACCGGGGGCACGTGGAGGGTGGGGGGCGGCGCCCCGTTGCCTTCCCAGGGGAGCACCGGGCCGGCGGGCGGGGCCGACGGCTCCCTCTGCCACGCTCCCCTTATGGCGTCGCCGATCACGGCCCCGTCCGTCCAGGCCGGCATGCGCACCAACCCGGTCCGGCGTACCGCCAGCACCGGCGCCACGGGGCGGCGTACCAGGACGGCCAACCCGATCAACGCCAAGATGGTGAGGCCCCAACCCTCGTAGTCGACGGGCGTAGTGCCGTACGACAGGCTCACGTGGTGCGAGGTCGGCACCACCACCATCAAGTTGGGGCTGACGCGGTAAGGGCCCTCGGCCCCCGACGCCTGCCAGTTGGGGAAGTAGGAAATCGTCACCACGACGGGCACGCCCGTACGGGACACGTCGAAACTGATGGAGGCGTTGTGCTCGACCACGTCGCTGACCGTGGTGGCCGGCTCCGGCGTGACGGGCACCTTCGTGATCCCGTACGGGACTTTCGCCCAGGAAGAGGGCCCGGTCGCGGCCAGGTAGACGTTCCAGTCCGCCGCGGTGTTGTACCAGGTGGTCATCACGCCCAGCCACTTCGGCTGGCTGGAGTTGTTGAGGCCGGACATGATCACGGGCTGGTTGGCCAAGGGGTGTACCCGGGATGAACCGAGGACCAGGTAGAGCTTCCAGGACTGGCGCTGGGTGCCGGTCGGGCCGCCGGTGTTGCCGGCGTAGCTGATCTCGTACGGCCCGAGGGTGTCGATGAGCTTCAAGGAGGGGTCGGCGGCGGCTTGTTGCTGCAGCTGGGGGTTGAGGGCCATGTAGTACTTGACCCCGAGCATTTGCAGGTGCTCGACGCCAAGCGCCACGTTCGGCGGGCTGGCGTAGGGGGAGAGGCCGTCCGGGAAGGTCATGGGGTCGGAGGGCTGGAGGGACAGCTCGGACTGGTTGATGAAATGGAACGGCGTCGTGGCCGAGGCCTCGTAGTAGAGGCCCTCCATCGAACCGATGCACCCGTTGGTCCAGTACGGCAGCATCGTGAGAGCGTCCGGCGTGCCGTAGTCGTTCATTTGCGACTGGTACTCCCACATGAGGTCCCCGCAGCCGTACGTCCTGGACAGGCTCCCCAGTGCCTTCACAATGTCCTGGTACTCGGGCCAACGCGTCTTGGCGCACAACGCCGCCTCGGAGGGCGCGGTGGCCAGCGAGGTGCACCCCGCCTGGTAGCCGCTGTAGTTCCAGCTGATCCAGCTCGGGATGTAGGACTCGCTCTTCTGCGGTATCCCGAGGAACTCGTAGTTGCCGTTGGCCACGGCGTGCTCGCCGGGCAGGATCCGCAACGGGAACCCCACCCAGATCAGCACCAGCACCAGGACTATGAGCGGCGCCGGCAGCATGGCGGCCCGCAGGGTCACCAGGTAATTGGTGCTGCGCAGCGCCACCAGCCAATAGAGCTCGGCCACGGCCAGGGCCGCCAGCAGGTACAGCGCCAGGAACCAGAACGGCAGCACCCGGTTGTTCCACAGGATGCTCTGGGGCATGAACCGGAAGGCCAGTACGGCCAGTACGGCCACAATGCTGAAGAACTCCCCGATCCGGCGCCGGTTGGCGATGCTCAGCACCGCCCCTGTCGCAGCCAGGACGAACAACCAGGTGTCGTTGGGGTTGCTTGTGGGGAACAGGGCGGACAGGTAGGCCGTGTTGCGCTGGTAGCCCATGTCAGTGACGTAGGGGAAGCGCAGTTGGAACGGGACCGCCCACCAGGCGGCGAGGAGCCCGCCGACCAGGATGGTGGGCACCGCCCACCACAGGGCCCCTCGCCAATCCCGGTTGCGCAGCCCGTACAGCAGGATGAGCACGATGGCGCCCGCACCGGCGAACATCGTGGGGTCGATGTGGGACATGAACGTACAGGCGAGGGCGACAGCGGCGGCGGCCCGGTAACGGCCCGTCTGCAGGCCCCGCATCACCAGGCCCAAGAACACCAGGGCGAACCACAGGCTCCAGGAGAACGCGAACTCCCCCGCCAACGTAGAAGGGATGTTGCCTCCGTAGATCGAGTACTCGGTGCCGAACATGTAGGGCAGCGTGGCGGCCGCGAGTACCGCAGGCACCGGGAACGGCGCCCGCGACAGGCGGCCCATGAGCCAGCCGGCGACGGGCAACAGGATCATGGGAGCGGCAGTGCCCAGCTTGAAGGCGACGTCGTACGGGATCACCTGGGCCAGCGCCACGATGCTGTAGATGGGCAGCGGGAAGTAGAACGTCACGGCCGGGAACCCGTCCCAGTTGGACGAGGTCCAGCCCGTCAGGCGCAGGTTGGGGAGCAGCTGGTGCTGAGCGATCCAGGGCAGGACCACATGGGCGCCGGTGTCGCCGCCGGAGATCGTCGTGTTCAGGAAGAGGTTAGACGGCTCGAACTGGACGAAGGTGAACACGACGGCGGCCGCCACGACCACGAAGGTGACGAACGGCTCGGGCTTTGCCAGCCTGCGCCCCAGGGCCCGTAAACGGTCACTGCCTCCTGGGCGGGCGTGGCGAGCCCTGCCGTCGGGGTAGACGACGGCTTCCTCGCCCTGGCGCGGCGGGTCGGGCGCGTCGCCCGGGCCCCCTTCAAGCTGCTCGGCGCCCGGCGCTGACGGCGCGCCAACCCGCTCGTCCGTGTAGGCCATTGCCCGCTCGTCCGTGTTGGCCATCGGTAGCCATTGTTGCCGGTGGCGGGGCGTAGGTGAAGGAGGCCCGGTTGAAGACGGGGCGCGCCGCCGAGCCGGGGCCCTACGTCCCGGCGCCCGACCGGCCTCAGCGTTCGACGCTGGCGAGGTCGAGCACCCCGGCCAGCGACAGGATGCCCTCTCGGGTCTCCCACCAGCGCAGGTCACAAAACGAGCAGCTGTGAAGGCCGAGCAGCTCGCCGCTGACAACCATCTGGATGACCACCATCTCCCTGGTCTCACAGTTGGGGCACTTCACTGAACGACCCTCCTTGGACGTCCGCAGCTCCGGTTGCCGCGACACGTCTCTTGGGGAGACTGCGGCTGATACCTCATCGGCATACGAGGGGACGAGCCTTAGCGCCGGGGAGGGGTTTTGGAGATGAGCTTGAGATATTCAGAGGCTCGGAGGCCTGCAACTGGGACCAGAGGCGTTCAGAGTATGGAGCTGACGCGGCCGCCGTTAGAGCCGGGCGTGCGGTGGGGGCCCTGGCCGGCGCCACCGGAGTTGGCGCCCGCGCCGGCCGCAGCTCCGCCGTCGCCCGGCGCCGTCGCCCCCGGGGCGTCACCGTCGGCGGAGCCGAGGCGCGCCGCCCGGCGGTCGACACAGAACCATCCACGGGGGACTCTGAGAGTGTCGGCGTGCCGCTCGCACAAAGGCCACACGTGGGAGGGGAGGCTGCGGTCGCCGGGGCCGGCTTCACTGGCCTCGTCGTCCAACCACGCGCAGCGCGCATCGTAGTCATAAGCGAGCCAGGCCGCGGCCGTGCCGTAACAAGCGGGGCGGGCACAGTGTCCGGAGTTCACGCCCTCGAAACTACCGCAGCCGCGGTCACGCCCTGCCTCCGGGCGCGACGGTCCGTTATATGCGCTCAACCGAGCCTAGGATTGAGGGCGATATGAGCCGGCAACCCGGAGACATGAGGTCGCGCCCACCCGACCGGCCCAACGGTACTACCCCACCAGCCGGTCCCGACCGCTCCTGGCGTTGGGTCCTCATGGCCCTGGCAGCGGTGGTGCTAGTGGCCTTCCTGGTCTCCAACCTCATGTCCGCCACCCAGGCGCCCACGGTCAAGTACAGCGTGTTCGTCAACCAACTGACGCACGGTCAGATAAAGAGCGCCGAGGTCAACAGCAACAACGGCGTGATCCAGTTCACCTCCACCAGCGGCTTGGTCTACCAGACCCAGGGCCCGGTGGGCAGTGTGGTCACGGACACCACCGAGGTGTCCATGCTGGAGAAGTACCTGGGGAGCAAAGGGGGGTTGTCTTTCAGCTCGCCGGGCAACTCGTGGTTCGTAAGCCTGCTCCCCACCCTCATCCTGATCGGCGTGGTCGTCCTCGTCTTCGTCTGGATGGCTCGTCGCGCTCAGGGCCAGATGGGCGGGATCATGTCGATCGGGCGCAGCCGGGCCAAGGTCTACACGACTGAACGGCCCCGGACGACCTTTGCCGACGTGGCCGGTTACGAGGGGGTAAAGACAGAAATCCGCGAGGTCGTGGACTTCCTGCGCTCATCGGCCCGGTTCAAGGAGATCGGGGCCAAGATCCCCAAGGGCGTGCTCCTGGTCGGCCCGCCCGGGACGGGCAAGACGCTGCTGGCGCGCGCCGTGGCGGGCGAGGCGGGCGTCCCGTTCATGTCCGTCACCGGTTCGGACTTCATGGAGATGTTCGTAGGCGTCGGCGCCTCCCGGGTCAGGGACCTTTTCCAGAGCGCCCGTAAACAGGCACCGGCCATCATTTTCGTCGACGAGATCGACTCCATCGGGCGCAAGCGCGGTGCCGGCCTGGGCGGCGGTCACGACGAGCGCGAGCAGACTCTCAACCAGATGCTGGCCGAGATGGACGGTTTCGAGGCCACCGAGGGCATAGTCATGATGGCGGCCACCAACCGGCCCGACATCCTGGACCCGGCCCTGCTCCGGCCCGGTCGCTTCGACCGCCAGATCGTGGTCCCGCTGCCCGACCTCGAGGAGCGCCTACCCATCCTCAAGGTGCACTGCAAGGACAAGCGCATCGGCCCCGATGTCGACCTGATGGTGGTGGCGCGCGGGACTCCGGGGATGAGCGGCGCCGACCTCGCCAACCTGGTGAACGAGTCAGCGTTGCATGCCGTCAGGCGGAGCGCGTCGGCCATATCGATGGCTGATTTCGACGCCGCCCGCGACCGTGTCCTGATGGGCCAGAGGCGGGAGTCGACGGTGCTCTCGGAAAAGGAAAAGATGGCCACCGCATACCACGAAGGCGGCCACGCCGTCCTGGCCTATGTCCTGCCCGACGCCGACCCCGTCCATAAAGTCACGATCCTGCCCACCGGCATGGCTCTCGGCGTCACCCAGCAGCTCCCCATCGAAGAGCGCCACACCTACTGGCGGGAGTACATCGAAGACGCCCTGTGCGTGATGATGGGGGGCCGGTGCGCCGAGGAGCTGATCTTCGGCACGCTCTCGACGGGCGGCTCCAACGACTTGCAGCGAGCCACCGAGATGGCCCGCAAGATGGTCCGCGAGTTCGGCATGTCCGAACGCGTCGGACCGATGGCGTGGGGCAACGGCGGCGAGGTCTTCCTGGGCGACGACCTCATGCATACGCGCGATTACAGCGACGTCACGTCCCGAGTGATCGACGAGGAAGTCGAGCGGATCCTTCGGGACCAGGAGGCCAGGGCTTTGCGGCTGTTGAGGGAGCATCAACACGGGCTCGCCGCCATAGCCCAGGCTCTCATACAACGGGAGACCATCGACGGCGCCGAAGTGGCCCGCATCGTGGACCAGGCTTACGGGCGCCCCGTCCACGACCAGTTGACTGTGCCCAGCTTCGCCACGGCGCTGGCCAACGGGGCCGGGCGCGGCGATCCCGCCGTTTACCCCGGGGAAGCCGCGGGCATGGGGCCCGGCACCGCCTCTACGAGGTGAGGCGAGGCAGTAAGCCACCACCGTACCGGGGGGTACAGGCGCGTAGCCATAGGCGGACTTCCCTGGGGCGGCGTTTTTGGGTCGCGCTGGTTGCGCTTTTGGTGATGGTGGCGGTAATTGTCGGGGCCCTTGTCGCACAGGGGAACAACAAGACCGGTACCGCAACGGCCAAGCGCCCCGGGCATGGGGACCAGGGGGGCAAGGCGGGCCTGACGACCACGACGACCAGGGCGCCGCCGCCGCCCGCAGTGAAGGTTCGGCTCTTGGCGTGGCGCCTGCCCGTGGCGGTCAGCCGGGCCGTCGTGCTGGCCGGCCCGGGCGCAAACCTGATCGTGGCCGGAGGCCTTACCCGCTCGGGCGCTTCGGGCAATGGAGCCTTCCTGCTCTCCACCCGGAGCGGTGTGGTTCAGCTGGTGGCTGACCTGCCGGTCGCCGTTCACGACGCCTCAGGCGCCATCCTGGCAGGTCGGGACGTGATCTTCGGCGGTGACGGCACTGCCGCCACTGCCATGGTGCAGGCCTTCGCGGCACCGGCCGGTGCCCCGGTGACTGCGGCCTCGGTGCGGACGGCCACAGCCACGGCGGCGCTGCCCCAGCCGCGCACCGGGTCGGGCGCGGTCACGGTCGGCACCACGTCCTATGTCGTCGGGGGCTCCGACGGGACGGCGGCTGACCGGGACGTGCTGGCCACCACCGACGGCAAGACGTTCCTGGCCGTGGCCGCTCTGGCCGTCCCCGTCGAGTACCCGGCCGTCGCCGCTGTGGGCGGTTACATCTTCGTTTTCGGAGGCGCGACCGTGGGAGGGCACCCGGCCGTCGGAGCCCCCGGTGGCGCGGTTGAGACGGGGGCGACTGCTCAGGCGGGCGCGGCTGTCGATGACATCCAGAGGATCGACCGGCGCACGGGCCGGGCCACCATCGTGGGCCACCTGCCCGCCGCCCTACAGGGTGCCAGTGCCGCCACGCTCGATGGCAACATCTATCTGGCCGGCGGCCGCACCGCCTCGAGCGTCCAAGGCACCATCTGGGCGTTTGAGCCGGCCTCAGCCACGGTGGTCGTCGCCGGCCACCTGCGCCTGCCGGTGTCCAACTCCGGCCTGGCCGTCATCGGCTCCACGGCGTGGCTGGTGGGCGGGCAGTCCGGGGGCCGGCCGGTGGCCTCGGTGCAGACGTTCGGACCCGTTGCCGCCGGGACCGCTCCCACCGGCACGGGTCTGGCCCGGCTCGGCCGGGCCCGGCCCAGTCGTGCTCAGCCCGGCGGGCCGAGCACCACCAGCGGCGCCAAGTCGACGCCGTCGGCGGGCGCCACCACATAGGAGTCCTTTTCGACCAGCACCGGCTGAGAACTCGCCACGACCAGCACCTGGTCCGTGTCGACGCCGCTCAGCTGTACTTCGCCCCGCTGGCCGGGCGCCAGCACCAGGCTTGGCACCCCGGGCACGGGCTCCTGCTTGCCTCTCCACACATAACCGACCGTCACCACGGCCGGCCTGGGGCCGGGATCGACGACCTCCAGCCAGATAGCCGGCTCCAGGACCTGTACGTTGGGCGCCACCAGCCACTCCTGCGCCGGTACCGCCTCACCGAGCAGGGAGCCGACGCCCCGGTAGGGCGACGGCGCACCGGCCGTGACCGAACGTTCAGCCACCACGGCTACGCCGTTGTTGCTCTGCAGGTGGACCGCGTACGGAATGCCCGGCAAGGCCCACGGCTGACCGTTGGTGGTCACTACCGATGTGCTGTACGGGCCCACCGTCAACCGCGACGAGCTGCCGAGCCCGGCTCCACTCCCACCCGCCACCAGGCTGAGGCTCAGCTGGGCCGTACCGCCACCCGGGTTGTAGACCGCGTACCTCTCCGTGAAGCCGGGCCCGTCCGCTCCCCCGGGCCACCACCACGAGCCCGACGCCTGCGCCGCGCCCAGGGTCAAGTTGACCCCCGGTTGGGGTAGTACCGGGTTGAGCGCCCCCGGAACTCCTAGCCGCGGCGCCCCGGCCGGCGGCTTGGTCACCACCTCGGTCTGGAAAGCCACTATCCCGCCCGCCCGCGTCGTGACGGTCACGGCGACGTGGGCGCGACGGCGCAGGTGGCTCCCTAGGTCCAGGACGGTCAAGCCTTGTGCCGGGACGACCACGCCCCGAAAAGCGTCCGGCTCCTCCAGTCCCTGCTCGGTCGTGAACGACAGATCGGCGACCGCACCCGCCGGGTACGGGTTCAACAACGAGATCTCGTCCGAGGCGTTGCGCAAAGTCGCCCCATCGGGGAAGTACCACTGGGAGGACGAACCGGAAGCGCAGGGTTGGCTGGCCGAACCTTTCGGCGTGCTCACCACCTGGCTCACGCTCGCCATCCCCCCGTACAGCGTGACTAGGGCGCCGACCCATTGCGCACCCGAGACGACCGGGCTGACGCGAAGCTGCTCGGGGACGAGCTGGACCGTCCCCGAAGACACCGAGACCTTCATCTCTCCCGAGGCACCAGACGACCACACCAGCCTTACCAAGGCGTTTATGACACTGGGCCCGGCGTTTTCGAGCAGGAGGTCCCCGGGGGCAACACCGCCGGGAGAAGTCGCTCCGGCGCAGTACCACGAGGACGACATCGCCCGCGCCGGAGCCGCGCTCGGAGCCTGGGCCGGCGCCAGGGCGAGCCTGCCGATGCCTGTCCCCGCCGGGCGACCGACGACCCCGGCCACGACCAGCGCACAGGCCAGCAAGACCGCCACCGGCAGGCGACGGGCGTCAGCCAAGGCTCTCCTCCTCCAACGCCCGGGCCCAGTCGATCTCGGCCACCTCGGAACCCGGTGAGCCGGCATCGAGGCTCACCAGCGTCAGCTGGTTCTCGAGCCTGGCCCGCAAGCGGGCCACGGCCGCCCACAGCGCCAGCGCCCACAGCGCCAGCATGGCCAAGTCGATCAGGTGCTGACCGAGCGAGCTGTCCCGGGCCAGGGTAATGGTCTTGGCCCCGGGTGGCAGGGCCCACGAGCTGGCCCAGCCAAGAACCGATTGGTCGGCCACGTCGTGCCCCCCGGCTCGGAGCTGCCAAGAACCATCTGGAACTGCCCCGAAGACCACCGCCGGGCCGCCGGTCCTGGCCGCGCCGGCGGCCACCGGTACGGCCATGGGGCGGCCTCCCGAACCCGCCGCCGGCAAGGGCTTGGCAGCACTCAGGTCGATCTGCTGAAGGCTGTAGGCCACCGACCAACCGTCAGTGGCTGCCGGCAGGCGGACATCGGCCGGCAGCACCGAGAAGAGGGGTACCCAAGCCGCGTTGGCAAACACCCGGTACGAAGGGTCGGCCCCCACCGGCACGAGGTCGGCTTGCCGTCCCAGGCCCGCCACCAATTGGCCCAGCGCCGGACTTGCGCCCGCAGCCGCCGGCACCACCACGTAGCGCACTGCGACCGGAGCCAGCAAATGGCCCAAGGCGGTCGTCTCGCCCTCAGCCACCCACCGGAGATCCGACGCCACCAGGGAGCTCATCACCGATGGAGCAGGTGCCCAGAGCTGGGCGGCGGTGGGCAGCCCGCCGAGCGAAGTGGCAAAGGCGACGCCGTTCACAGCCCCCTCCGACGCCAGCGGCAGAGAGCCGGCGCTGCCCAGCCACAAGGCCCGGTAATCCCCCGCCTGGGAGCCGGCCGGGAAGGCGAAAGCGCTTTCGGCCCCCGTCGCCGGCAGGTCCCACTGGCCGCCCGTCACCCAGGCGAAAAGGGGAAGGGCGGCCGCCATCACTGCCAGCGCCCCTACCGCGGGGACGGTCTGGCGCCAGCCGAAGCGGTAACCGGGCAGGTCGACTTCTACCGAAGCGGCGCCGACCGCCACCAAGAGGACCAGGGCAGCACCGGCAGGGGCGAGGAGAAGCTCTAACGGAGGGATGGGGAACCACCCCCTCGAGCCCGCCCAGGCCAGTCCCAGGCACGCAAGAGCCGCCACCCAGAGCCGGGCTGCGAAGGCCAGGCGCCACGAGCGCCCGATGAGCAACGGGATGGCTGCCGCCACGATCAGGGCCCAACCGAGAGGACCGGCGCCGTAGGGCCCGGTCTGGAGGCGCAACAATTCGCTCAGCCCCAGCGCGTGCACTCCGCCCGAGGGCGATCCGATGGCACTCGACCAGGACCGCAACGCTCCGATGGACCAGGGCGCCAGAGCCACCAGCGCCACCAGCGCGGTGATGAGCGAAGCCGACAGGTACCTCAGCCCCCCCTGGCCCCGCCCCGCCAGCAGCGACCCGGCCAGCAGCGCCAGGCCCAGCACGGGTACCAGCAGCAGGACGGCGGGAGCGAGCGAGGCGGCCAGCGCCACCGCTGCGCCCAGGACCAGCACCCGGGGCCAGGCCCGGTCCCATCCCAGGATCGGGTAGGGCGGGCGACCTCCCAAACGGCACAGCATGCCGATGAGCCACGGTGAGACGGCGTAGGCGATCAGGCCCGCCCAGTGCCCTTGCGTCAGAGCGTTGAAAGGGACGGGCAAGGCGGCGTAGAGCACGGTGGCGGCCAGCCGCCCTCGTTGCGAACCGAAGGCCCGCGTCTGGGCGTACGCACCCCACGGGCCCAGCAGAAGAGGACCAAAGACCAGGAGGTGGATGGCAAAATTGGCCGAGCCGAGGCCGAGTACCCCGACGACACCCATCAAGAGGAGGCCGGGCGGGGCGAAGGCCGAGCTACTGAGACCCCCCGGTCCGGCGCCGTCCCACCATCCCTGCCACCAACTGCCCACCCCGCCGCTCAGGGAGGGAAGCTGGCCCACCAGCGGCAAAGGCTGAGTGAGTACGCTGCGCGAGCCGATGGCCAGCAGCAAGACGACGAGCGCGAACGTGGCGGCAGTCACTTTCCAGCCCAGGCGAGGGCCTGGGTGGGCCACGGCCGAGTGCACCGCCACGCTCTGGGCCGGCGCTGGCCCCGAGCCGGGCGGAGGGGCGGGGACGCCCGGGCCGGCAGGCGCAGAAGGCGGGCCAGCGCCGTTGACAGGCTCGCCGGCACCGTCGTTCGGGGCGGCCGTAGCCCTGGTCGCGACCCAGGCCAGCTCGTGGCCCCGTTCGAGGCGTAACCGGAGCAAAGCCTTGAGCCGGGCACTGCCCCGGGTCTGCAGCTTCCCCAACGTGAAATCGCCCGCTCGCCGCAGGCCCTGGGTACGGCGGCGCCCTCGCCACAGCTCGCGAGGATGGCGCAACGAGCCGAACAGGGCGCCCAACGGAGCCACGACCTGCCTCCCCGGCCGGCGGTGCATGAAAGCCCAGGCGCACTCGGCCAGCGCGAAGAGCACTATGGCCGGGGTTACCAGCACCAACGCCGCCACGCCGTAGCACGTCCAAAGAGTGCGCAGCCGGTGCCGTTCGCGTCGGGCCCGCAACTGCGCCGGCGTGGCCGCGGGACCGGCCCGCAAACCCTTCCTCTCGGCCTGCAGATGGCGGACGCGCGCCTGAGGGGCCACAATGACCCGGGCGCCCGCCACGTGCGCCCGCCAGGACAGGTCCAGGTCTTCGCCGGGCTCGCCCACGCTGGGGTTGAAACCGCCCAGCGCCCGCCACAGGTCGGTCCGCACGAGCACCGCCCCGCCCGGAGCCACGAATACCTCGCGCGCCACGTCGTGCTGGCCCTGGTCCAGTTCGCCCTCTTCGATAATCTGGTTTACGACACCCACGCGGTCGGCTCCCATGCCGACCGCCAGCAAGCGGTCAGGGGCGTCCCACAATACGAACTTCGGGCAGGTCAGCCCGGCGTTGCTCCGGTAGGCCTCTTCCAACAGGAGCCGGACGGCGTCAGGGGCCAGGGCGACGTCGTCGTGGCAAACCAGGATGTGAGCAGCGCCCTCGACCATCTCCACGCCCTGGTTCGCGGCCTGGGCAAACCCGGTACCGGCGACGGCCCGGGCCAGGTGGGCTTCAGGCAACCGGGTGGCCACCCGTTCGGCCACGTCACTGTCGTCACCGACCTGCACGACGAGGACCGAGAGTTGGGGGTAGTCCTGCGTGGCCAGGGAAGTCAGCATCTCTTCCAGCCAGGCTCCCGGCCTACAGGTCACGACCACTGCCACCACGGGGGGTGCGCCCGGCTCAGCCACCATCAGAGTTCCCGAGCGTAGCAGGGCCCTTTGTCAAAACCCGGGTACGCTGAAGTTATGGCCGATGTCAATTTTGCCAAGGCAGCCAAGGTCCTTGAAGGTCCGGCGTTCGTAGCCGTCGGCTTGGGCGTGCTGGGGTTCCAGCGGGCCCAGGTGTGCCGGCACACTGTGCAGAAGCGCGTTGGGCACCTGTACGACGACCTGGCTCCTTTGCGCCAGAAGGTGGACGACGTCGCCGGTGGCATCGCTTCGGAGCTCCCACCCGAAGCCGTCGAACTGGCCAAGGCGACGGGCAGCCTGGTCGCTTCACTGCCGCGTGAGGCCCGGGAGCTCATGAAAGAGGCGGTCGCCGTGGGCCGTTTCGCGCTGCAGGTGGTGCGGGCGCCGGTTGCCAAGCGGGCTGCCTACCCCTGAACGGGGCCAGGCGGGCGCCAGGGCGGCAGGGCCGTCGGGTTGTGAGGCCGGACCGCGGGGGCCCGGCTCTACGGCTCGAACGTGGCCAGCACGTCCGCCAGCGTGCGCTCCATCGGCATGTCCGCCTTCCAGCCCGTCAGCGCTCTGATGCGACTGGGGTCGCCCGATTGTGTGGGCACGTCGGCGGGCCGGGCCCGGGCCGGGTCGACCCAGACCCGCACGTCGGTGCCGGCGATTTCCATAAGGCAGCGAAGAAGATCCGATATCAGCACCGCCTTCCCGCTGCACACGTTGTAGACGCCCCCGGGCACGCCGTGCAGCATCAGCAGCCGGTAGGCACGCACCACGTCACGCACGTCGGTGATGTCCCGGCTCACTTCCAGGTTGCCCGTGGTGATCTGGTCGAGCTCGCCCCGGGCGGCCCGGGCCACTTGCGAGGCCAGGTCGGGCACCACGAAGCCCGGGCCCTGCCCGGGCCCGGTGTGATTGAAGGCCCTGGTCCGCACCACCTCGAGCCCCCGGCCCAGCCACGCCTGCAAACCGATCATCTCGGCCGACGCCTTACTGGCCGCGTACGGGGTGACGGGAGCCAAAGGCCGGTCCTCGCCGACGGGTAACGCTTCGGCCGGGACTTTGCCGTAGACCTCGGCCGAGGAGATGATCAGGGCCCGGGGAGGACGGTGCAATTTTGTCGCGGCGCGGCACAGGTTGAGCGTCCCCAGGGCGTTGACCGTGAACGTCCCCACCGGGTCCTCCCAGGACTGGCGCACGCTCGACAGAGCCGCCAGGTGGTAAACGGCATCAGGGGCAAACGTCGCCAGGGCCGCGTGCAGGGCGTCGGGATCGTTGATATCAGTGGTCTCCGTCAACCCCAGGACTTCGTCGCCGCTCTCCTGCAGGTGGGCGAGGAGCCAGGGCCCGACGAACCCATTGCTCCCCGTGACGAGTGCGCGCACTCAACGATCATCGCAGAAGTGGGCGCGGGCGCCGCAAGAGCGCCGCCCGTAATGCGACCGACGCATCAAGGCATCAGCTCCCGGTAGACCTCGAGCGTTGCCGCCGCCGTCGCCGCCCACGAGAAGAGCGCGGCCCGGCGCCGTCCCTGCTCGGCCATCTCGGCCCTTCGGGGACCGTCGGCCAGGAGCGCCTCGATCGCCGCCGCCCAGGTCCCGGCGTCGCCCGGTGGGACCAGTACGGCGGCGTCCCCGGCCACCTCCCGGATAGCGGCGATGTCCGATGCGACCACGGGAGCGCCTGCCGCCATTGCCTCCAAAACGGGCAGGCCGAAGCCTTCGTGCAGACTGGGGAAGGCGAAAAGGGCGGCGGAGGAGTACAAAGCCTGCAACTCGGCGTCGGTTACGCGCCCGATCTGGCGGAAACCCTGGCCCAGGCGGGCCAACTCCGGAGCGGGAAGGAGGGCCGAATTTTGCCAGCCCGCATAGCCGGCCAGCACCAGTACCGGCACCGGGCCCGGCCCGCCACCCGGCCGGCTGGCCAGCTGGGCCATGGCCGCTACCAGTGTCCCCACGCCTTTTCGAGGCTCGAGACTGCCCACCCACAACACATAGGGCGTGCCGGTGAGGCCGTAGCGCCGGAGAACCCCTTCCGTCTCGTCCGGGCTGGGCCGGGCGCCGGGTGCGTCGACCCCATAGGGGACGACCCTTATCCTCTCCGCCGGCACAGACATGTGCGCCGCCACCTCCTCTGCGGCCGCCGCCGTGCCCGTTATCACCAGGTCCGCCCGTCGCGAGGCGGCCCGAGCCCCCATGGCGTGGAACCACCGGCCCCGGGCCGTGAACGCCTCCGGGAAGATCCACGGGGCGGCGTCGTGGACGCTCACCACCAGCGGTTTGCCGTTCTTGGGGGGGACCGCCAGGGAAGGGGCGTGCACGATGTCGACGTCGGGGGGCCATCGCCGCGGCGGCCAACCCACGACGTGCCACGCATCGTAAAGGAGCGGTCGCGGCAGCGGCAGCACCAACGGGCGAGGCAGATCCTGCAACCCGAACTCGCCCCAAGCCGCCGCAAGTCGGCCGGCCGAGTGCCGGGCCACCACCGGCTGCACGTCGACGCCGATCCGGACGAGGTTGCCGGCCAACTTGGCCGAGTAACGGCCGACGCCGCCCGGCGATGGAGACAAGAGCTGCTCGAGGTTCACTGCGACTCGCAAGGCTTCCTCCGGCGAAACTCGGTCGCTCTGGCGGGACCGGCCTCCTCTCTAGCAAACTGGGGCCCTCCGGCGCACTACGGTCGTCGTCGATGGCCACGCTCGATTACCACGGTGGCGGCGCAGTGAGCAGGGAACCTAGTGGCCGGCGCCCCGGGGACAAGGGACCGGGCCAGCGCGTTACGGTCCTGTGCATCCAACCGGTAGCCGAACAAGGCGGCTCGGACCAGGCCCTGCTCCGCTTGGCCCGGCAGCTGGGGGCCGCGGGCTGGAGCGTTCACGTGGCCTTGCCCGCACCGTCCCCCATGGCCGACGAGTTCGCGGCCAGCGGCGCCGTGGTGCACGTCGTACCCATGAAACGCATCAGTACCAGCCACGACCTGGCGGCGTGGGCCGCATACGCGCTGGGCTGGCCGGGGAGCGTGCTCCGCCTGAGCCGGCTGGCCCGGGCCGTCCGGGCCGACGTCGTGCACAGTAATTCGCTGCACAGCTGGTACGGATGGGCCGTGGCCGGGCTGGTCCGCCGGCCGCATATCTGGCACGCCCGGGAGATGGTCACGCAGTCCCGGGCGGCGCTGCGCACCGAACGCTTCCTGGCCCGCTGGCTTGCCCGGCGCGTCATCGCCGTCTCCGGGGCGGTCGCGACCCAGCTGAGCCCGGCCAACGTCGTGATCATCCACGAAGAAGCCGGCCCCGACGAGTTCTACCCTGGTCGGGCGGGGCGGGCTCGCCATCTCCATGGCTTGGCCGATCGTGCCCCGGCTATCGGCTACATCGGGCGCATCGACACCTGGAAAGGGTTGGACGTGCTCCTCGACTGCGTCCCCCAGCTGGTCGCCGGGTGCCCCGATGCCCAGGTCGTCGTGGCCGGAGGGGCCGTGGCCGGGAAGGAGGCGTACGAGGCGGCCGTGGCCGGCCGCGCCATCGGGACCGGCGTGCACTGGCTGGGCGCCCTGAGCGGCTCCGACGCCGGCGACCTCATAGCCGACCTCGACTGTCTGGTGCTGGCTTCGACCACGCCCGAGCCGTGGGGCCTGGTGCTGATCGAGGCACTGGCGTGCGGGGTACCGGTCGTCGCCACCGACGCCGGAGGACCGGTCGAGATCCTGGCCGGCCTTCCCCAAGCCGGCCGGCTCATCCCCCCGTCCGATCCCGCCGCCCTGGCCACGGCCATCGTCGATATCCTGCCCGCCGCCACCAGCACGGCGTTGAGGCGAAGCCGCCGGGCGCTGCGCAACGGCGTCCCGCCGCCTTACGCGGAACTGTTCGAAGCGGTCGCCGCCAAGCTCGACTGACGCCGCGCCACCACCGTCCCCGGTGCCTGTACGCTCTGCCCGTGCCCAGGATCAACGAGTCAGAAACGATAAGGGACGTTCTGGTGGTGGGCCCGGACCGCCACGACGACGAACGGGGCGTGTTCATCGAGACGTACCGCCGTAGCTGGTTCCCGCTCGGACGGGAGATGGTCCAGGCCAACCGGGCCGACCGTCAGGCAGGTGCCGTCGTCGGGCTGCACTACCACCTCCACCAGGCCGACTACTGGACGGTGCCCAGGGGAAAGGCGCGGGTCGTGCTGCACGACCTGAGACAAGGTTCCCCGACCGATGGTGCGACGCTCTGCCTCGACGTCGACGCCGACAACGCCCTCGGCATCTTTATCCCGCCCGGCGTGGCCCATGGCTTCGCCACCCTCACCGATCTCACCATCGCCTACATGGTGGACGGGTACTACAACCCGGCCGACGAGCTCGGGGTGGCGTGGGACGACCCCGAGGTGGGAGCGGACTGGGGCGTGACCGAGCCGGTCCTGTCGACACGGGACCAGGGCAATCCCATGCGAGCCGATCTCAGCCCGGCCCGGATGCCCCACGCGGGCCTGCGCCGTTGAACGCCCCCGCCCGCCGGGTGACCGCCCTGGCGGGCGGTGTGGGTGCCGCCCGCATGCTCTCCGGACTGGCCGCCGTGGTCGGCCAACCGGCCCTGGCGGCGGTGGTGAACACCGGCGACGACATGGTCCTGCACGGCCTGCATATCAGCCCCGACCTCGACACCGTCACCTACACCCTGGCCGGAGCAGCCAATCCCGGCACCGGGTGGGGTTTGTCGGGCGAGTCCTGGGCGGTTATGGCGTCGTTGCGCGAGTTCGAGGCCACGGGGCCCGAGCCGGAGGCGGGCCGCCTCACCTGGTTCAACCTCGGGGACAGAGACTTGGCCACGCACCTGTTCAGGACGAGCCGGCTGGCATCCGGGGCGGCCCTTTCCGAGGTGACCGCCGAAGTCGCCCGCCGTTTCGGCGTCCAGGCGCGCTTGCTGCCCATGACCGACAGCCGGGTCGAGACCAGAGTCACGATCGAGGAGCCTGGCGGCCCGGGAAGTTTTGCGGGGCGTTTCGCGGGCTTGCCTCCGGCCCCGCAGACCCCGCCGGCGACGCCATCCGGGCAGGTGGAGATCGGGTTCCAGGAGTATTTCGTGGGCCTGCACCACGCCGTGGCGGTAAAGGGCGTCCGGTTCGTCGGGGCCTCTTCGGCCGTCCCCGCCCCGGGGGCCCTGGACGCCGTAGAACAGGCCGACCTGGTCGTGATCTGCCCCTCCAACCCGGTCGTCTCGATCGGACCGGTGCTCGCCGTCCCCGGGATAGCTGACGCGGTGGCGCGACGGCGGGAGACGACCGTAGCCGTCTCCCCCATCATCGCCGGCAAGGCCTTGAAGGGCCCGGCCGACCGCATGCTGGGCGAACTGGGCCACGAGATGTCGGCGGTGGGGGTGGCCAGGCTCTGGGCACCTCTGGCCGCCGCCCTCATAGTGGACACCGCCGACTCCGACCTGGCCCCGCGGGTAGAGGCGGAAGGTACCCGCTGCATCGTCGCCCCATCGGTCATGTCAGGGCCGGAACAGGCGCGCCATCTGGCCGAAGTGGTCCTCGGTGCCTTCACCGGCTGATCGTGGCGGCCGGGCCGGCCGGCACTGCACCGGCGGCCGCAGGGCCCGGCCATGATCTCAGTGTTCCCCGTGGAGGGGCTACCCGAGGTCGACGCCGGGGATGAGATCGCCGAGCTGGTCCTGCAGGCGGCGGGTCTGGAGGAAGGCGACGTCCTCGTCATCACGCAGAAGATCGTCTCCAAGGCGGAGGGCCGCCTCGTCCCCATCGACCCCGACGACCCCCAGGCCCGCCGCCGCCTGGTCCTGTCCGAAACTGTGAGGGCCCTGCGCCAGCGCGACGAGCTCATCATCTCGGAGACCAGGCACGGGTTCGTGTGCGCCAACGCGGGCGTGGACCTATCCAACGTCAGCCGCGGCTATGCCGCCCTGCTCCCCGTCGACCCCGACCGTAGCGCCCGCCATATCCGCGACGCCGTGCGGGCCCGGACCGGCCTCGAAGTCGCAGTCATCATCTCGGATACCTTCGGCCGGGCGTGGCGCCACGGTCTGACAGACGTCGCCATCGGGTGCGCCGGCATCGCCGCCGTCGTCGACCTCCGGGGCACCGTCGACGCCACCGGCCGGGAACTTGCCGCCACCGAGGTCTGCATCGTGGACGAGATCGCGGCTGCGGCCGAACTGGCCAAGGGCAAGTCCACCGGCAACCCCGTGGTCATAGTCCGGGGCATCGACCGGCGCTGGTTCCGCGAGTCGTCCGTCAAAGCGGAGGTCATACGCCCCTATGGCGGCGACTTGTTCCGCTGAGGCTTAGTCGGACTTGTTCCGCTGGAGGCTTAGTCGGCTGGGGGGTTGGCCCGCCACCACTCGAGAACGGCGGCCGTACCTGTGTTCACGCTCGTCCAGGGCTTCCACCCCAGGTGCATGGTGGCCCGGCTGTGATCGAGGGAGCTGCGTTGCAGTTCTCCGGGCCGAGCGGCGACGTAGATGGGCGGCTGGTTGACGCCGGCGTTTTGCGCCATGGCGGTGTAGAGCTCGTTCACGCTGGTCTCCGTGCCGGTGCCTATGTTGCACAGCAGGCCGCTGCCGCGCTCGCCCGCTCGCGAGAAGGCATCGACCACGTCGTCCACGTAGACGAAATCGCGAGTCTGCTTGCCGTCGCCGAAGATCAAGCAGGGCTCGCCGGCCAGCAGCCGCCCGGCGAAGATGGCGACGACGCCCGCCTCACCGTGAGAGTCCTGGCGAGGGCCGTACACATTGGCCAGCGCCAGCGCCGTGTACTCGAGGCCATGCAGCTCCCGGTAAGCGAAAAGGTAGTCGCCCACCGCCTTCTTGGCCACCCCGTAGGGCGACAGGGGCTTCTGGGGCTGAGACTCCTTCACCGGCAGATGTTCGGCGCTCCCGTAGATGGTCCCGCCACTGGAAGCGAACACCACTTTGCGGGCCCCAGCACTTCGTGCCCCTTCGAGCACGCGCAGCGAACCAAGGACGTTGATGTCGGCGTCGAGCACGGGATCGGCCACCGACACCCGCACGTCGATCTGGGCCGCCAGATGGAAGACAACCCCGGGCTTGCGCCGCACCATCAGGTCGACCAGATCGGGGGAACGCACGTCCAGCTGGTGAAAATTGAAGCGCCCGCCGCCCTCGGCCCTGGCCTCGGCCAGGTTGGCGAGCGAACCCGCCGAGAGGTTGTCCACCACGTCCACCGTTTGGCCTTCGGCCAGAAGGCGGTCGACCAGGGTCGAACCGATGAAGCCGGCCCCGCCGGTGACCAGAAAGTTCATGGCCAAA
>PMLI01000127.1 GCA_003158835.1 Acidimicrobiaceae bacterium | reverse complement strand
TGATCGGGGAGGTTGTTACTGTCAGTTGGCTCTCTTCAGTGGCTGGCGGGCGCGTGGGACTATCTTCAAACCCGCTCCCCGCGCATATTGTCCCTTAAGAAAGTGCCATCTAATAGGGAGAACTGATCGGGCACCGGTGTCCGATCGCTCAGCGGACGGCAGTGACGGTGGAAAGGTGCCCGCTGCCAACGCGAGGTACTGGCAGCGAAGCTGCCAGTCGCGTGGATCGAACTCGGCTTTGTCCAAACGCCTAACGGTGAATTCGAGCGTCAGGATCCACCTCGCTCGTGTAGCCGACGAGCGCGCGATCCCGGCCCTAGTGTTGTTCTGGCTTCCTTCCGGGGAGTCGACCGGGGGGGTACACGATGGACGCGGCCGAGCGCCTCACGCAGGTGCGGAGTTTTGTCAAGGAGGTCTGGAATGGCCGAAATTACCAAGCGGCCGCCGACCTCTACAGCGAGAGCTACGTCAATCCATTCGGTACAGGTCCTTCCGCAAGAGTCGAGCCCATCCGCCACTACCACGCCGCGTTCCCGGACTTGCACCTCGATGTCGAAGAACTGATCGTGGCGGGCAACACGGTCGTGATCAGGCTCACATTTCGGGGGACCGACACCGGGGGGTACGTGGGACGACCGCCGACCGGGCGGGCGGTGGAGGAGTGGGTGGTTGACATCATGCACTTCGAGGGTGACCGGGTCGTCAGTGAATGGATTGGTGCCGACAAGCTCGGCCTGTTCATCCAGCTCGGAGTTCTCGACGACCCGTGGCCGAGCCAGGTCGAGGAGCCCGCCGCAACGTGAGAGCCGGCCATATCCGACGAAAACAGGGCGGCACGCTGCCCAGCCGCCCAGATCATCTCCATGCCGGTTCGAGCGTCACCCTGGACGTGATCGCCACCGATCATCCGCCTGCGCGTCTTCTTGGTCGTTTAGTCACAAGGCCACGCAGAAGGCCCTCATCGCTATGCTCGTCAGTCGCGTGTACCGTCGGCGCGTTACCGTACGGGTTCACGGTGAGGACAACGCTCGGCGTTGGGGTGAGGTAACGGCACGTTCCGGACGGGCGCGCAACATGGCCGGGCCTGTTCTGAGGTGTCGCGCCTATGGTGTAGCTCTCAAGCCAATCAACGAAACGGAGCACCCCATGTGGGCACAGCTGATCTCCACACGCCTGAAGCCGGGAAAGGACCAGGAGCTGCCCAAGTTGTTTGACCAGCTGAAGGCCACGGAGCAACCGGGCTCAGGCCTACTCCGGTCGACGGCCTTCCGGGACCAGAAGGACCCCACCCGTCTATTCATGCTCGTCTTTTTTGAGAATGAGGAGAAGGCTCGAGCCCGGGAGCAGGACGCGCGCCGGCAGGAGGGACTAACCGCGGCGAGGGCGACAATGGCCGAGGTATTCGATGGGGCACCTGAATTCGTGGACCTCACTGTGATCAGCGATTTCGTACCCTGACAACGGGACTGGCGCGGACAAGCCGCTCCGCCGGCGGCCGGAGGCCACGCCAGGACAGCACCCGATCTGACTGCTTCCGCCGACGGGTCGCCGACCACTCGCAGGAGCAAGCGGAACGGGCCGCACGCTCTCGTCGCAGCTCGACGGGTTCGCCGGGCTCCACCGCCATGCTCGACGAGACCCGCTCGCTCACCGGGCTTGACGAGACCGAGAGCCGGCCCGAGCGGGGGCCACGGGGCCGGAGAGCTACCACGAGGGCCCCCTTGCCGACAGGCAGACGGGGGCCGTAACGTCCCAGGAGCGCCGCACGGTAAGGGGACAAAGGGGCGGTCTGGGGCTCCGGACGGGTAGAGGTAGCTGGCGGGTAAGTTAGGCGGGCGGCAGGAGCGGTCTTGCGGGGCTCGAACGGGCACGGAACCGGCCGAGCCGAGCCGAGCCGGTCGAGCGCGGGGTGGCCGGCCGTGGTGACATCATGTTCGAAGGCGCCCACTGTCACCGACGCCCCAAGTCACAGGAGGCAGGCATGACGGCCCCAACCGACCTACCCAGTTACCGGAGCCAGCCGGAAGGGGGGAGTGCCCCTTCCTCTCGGCCCATGATCGTGACGACGACAGAGAACATCCCCGAGGCCCGGGTGGTGAAGACCCTCGGCCAAGTGTTCGGCCTCACCGTCCGCTCCCGCAGCCTGGGAGGCAACATCGCCGCCACCCTGAAAAGCCTCGTCGGCGGCGAAATTAGGTCCTACGTCAAGCTCAACGAGGACGCGCGGCGCCAGGCGCTCGACCGCATGGTGCAAAACGCCGCCGCCATGGGGGCCAATGCAGTGACCATGATGCGCTTCGATTCCACCGAGATGTCGCGGAGCATGAGCGAGATCGTGGCCTACGGTACCGCCCGGGTCGTCGAGTGGCTGCCCGCCCCCCCTGACCCGACCGGCGCGCAGAGCTAAGAGGCCGCAATGGGCGTCGCGGGATGGGTGATCGTAGCGGTCGTGGCCGTCGGGGTCGTGTTTGCGCTCTTCGGCTGGGACCGTTACCGAAGTAGCCGCAAGGTTGCCAGCAAGTCTTCTCAGCCGACCAGCGAAGTCTTCACCGACCCTTCGACGGGCAAGCCGATGCGGGTTTGGTACAACCCAGCAACCGGGGAGCGGGAGTACCGCCCCGAGTAGGTGCCACTGCGGGCACAGCGCGGCGAGGTACCGGGGGCGGGCGATGATAGCTAGCAGTGCCAGCGGCTCTGGCAAGTGACGCCCGAGAAGACGGTTTCGGCCACGAGCTCAAGACCCACCCGCGAGACTTATGCCAGCCACTCTTGGTATCGGAGCCCGCCCTGCGGGTGGCCGACAGGTATGGGTGACGCTTTATCGAAGCTCAAGGTGGTTCTCCAGATAGGGCGTGGGATTACTCCGAGCGCGCTACCGGCGGCCGAGTTGGCGAAGGTGCTGGTCGGCGTCGTCCTCCAGTCTCGCAGGCGGAACGGGCGCGGCTCAGCACCTATGGACGCGGTGGCGCGCTCCCCTCCCGGCGGCTGGTCCCGGTAGTGGCGATCGAGCAACTCGGCCGCCTGACGGTCCGCCGACTCGGTGCACCGACGAGGCGATGGGCCCCGTCAGACTGGCGATGACGGTGCTGGCGCGCCTATGCCGGCATGCAAGACGAAGCGGTCGGCGCCAGCGGCTCGGCGAGTTCAGCCGTCGGTGACGAATCTGTCCAATCGCCCCGTGGTTAGGATTTGTCGCGCCGCCGCCGCGATCGCCGAGGCGGCGCTTATGGCGTCCTCGACGTCTTCGGTTGTCGTTGTCGGGGTGCCGACATCGGGGTACTCGCGAGCAGCTTTAGTACGGCGCAGCCGGGCGAGCGCACGGAAAGACGGGACGCCGCCCTCGGCGTTGAACTGTGCTCGCACCGCGTCCTGGACGGCCACGTGACCACCACGGGTAGTAGCCCGCAGTCCTTGGACCGCGAGGAGCGCGGCACAGGCCTTGCGCGCCGCGTCGTAGGCGAGCTGATAGGCGCCGTTCGGGTCCGCTCCGCCAATGAGGCGAGCAGAGACGAGGTGCTTGCCTGCGTCTTCCATCAGGCGGCCCGCCAGCTCCGGCGACGGGGCTACGAGCTCGAGCTCACTGTTGCCCAGTGGCTCTTCGACCTTCGGTCGCCCTCGTTCCCAGGTCATCGCCCGTCCTCTTATAGCAGGGAGACGAGAGGCCTTGAACGAAGCTCGGCGATGAAGGTGTCGGTGGCGGAGCCCCAGGCCAGGGCTGAGCGGACCGTGACCTGGACCGGGAGACCGATGCGTTGTTCGGCACGCTCGGCCGCCTCGTACAACGCCTCGCGGTCCGGGCCCCCGACGACTAACACGTCGATGTCGTTCGGGGCTCGGCCCGCTTCGCCCATGTAGCGTGCCGCCCAGGACCCGAAGATGAACAGTCGCTCGACGCCGGAGATGCCCGCGAGCTCGTAGGCCAGCACCGCCGGCGCGCCGTATGTGGCCAGGACGATCTCGCTGTACGGTCGGTAGAGCGGGTTGGTGGTATCGGCGCGGACGAGACGGGTGTTGCCGAGGCGACGGGTCGTTACTATGCGCGCCGCTTCTGCCCGGTCGACCTCTCGCAGCGCCGTCGGCAACGAGGTGCCGGCGCGGGTGGCAAGCACAGTCCCGACCTGATGGCTACACCCTCTCGGCCAGGTAGGCACAGCTACTCCGGGGCCTTAGTCAGCCAAGGCTAGAGCTGAGCTGGGCGCCGAGCTGTGCCGGCGCCCTTTGGACTGTGCTCCAACGCTCACGCGAGTGCGCCCTTACCCCACCGAGGGCCGCCAGCGGCCTGCGATCGTCGGCGCGAGCTGGTCAGCGTACGCGTCGAACAGGGCGAGCATGGCCTCCGCGCCACCCTGACCATGGGTGCGCCAGTCCCGGTGGACCAGCGCCATGACCGCGCCGTAAATAGCAATGAGGAGCCATGGGCGTTTGTCGCTGCCTGGGTCGACGTTCTCCCTCTCGGCGAGAACGTCGACGCCTTTGTCGCCGTTGTCGTAAATGAACCGCAGGCTGGCGGCAAGCAAGGCCGGCGTCGAGTCGATGAGCTTGATGACTGCCAGGTACCTTGGCTCGCCGTTGCGTAGGTAGCTGTCGGCTTGGATCTGTTCGAGGGTTTGGCGGAAGGCGTTGCGCACCGCCGTGAGCGGAGTTTCGCGCGCCGGTCGAGCGCCCAAGGCGTCGACGAACTGGTCCATCTCCCGTCTGACGAAGAAAAGTGCAATGTCCTCCTTATTGGCGAAGTAACGGAAGAAGGTCCGCTCCGCCACGTCGACGGCGTCAGTGATCTCGCGCACCGCAGTGTGCTCATAGCCTTTGGCCTCGAACAGGTCGAGCGCAGCATCGATCAGGGCATCGCGGGTTTGGCGTTTCTTGCGCCCGCGCCTGGGTTCGTCTGGCCAGCTGGCGCCGCCGAGCCGTGGCCGAGCGGCCACTGCCGAGGGCGCCCGCAACACCGTCGTGACGCCAAAGCGGTCTTCCACGGAGCCCATCGTACAACACGAAAGACAGTAACTGTTGTTAGACGTAGATTGCTAAATGTCAGACTATGACATAAACTGAGGAGGTACCGGCCGGGCGAGGCCCGAGCCCGGTGGAGAGCAGGGCTATGTCAAGACCTGCCCCGAACGAGAGGAAGGCCCATGACGGCACTGACCGAACTGAGGGGGCCCAGCGGATCCGGGCCGACTGGGGCAGCGGGCCGCCGCGCCAGGCGGGGTGACCCGGTCCTGACCCTGGCGGCGGTCGCCCTGGGCGTCATGATGGTGGCCCTGGACGGCACCATCGTCGCCGTCGCCAACCCGACGATCCAGTCCCACCTGCACGCCTCGCTCGCCGACATCCAGTGGGTCACCAACGGGTACATGCTCGCACTGGCGGTGACCTTGATCACCATCGGCAAGGCCGGCGACCGCTTCGGGCACAAGAAGGTCTTCCTTACCGGGATGGTGGGCTTTGCCCTGTTCTCGGCGGGCATCGGCGTTTCCGGCGCCACGGCCAAGAGCATCTCGCTCGTCATTGGCTTCCGCGTCGCCCAAGGCGTCTTCGGGGCCATGCTGATGCCGACGGCGCTCGCCCTCATGCGCGACACCTTCCCCATAGACAAGCTCAACGAAGCCCTCGGTATCTGGGCGGGCGTCATCGGCGCCTCCACCGCGGCCGGCCCTATCATCGGGGGCCTGCTCGTCCAGCACATCGACTGGGAGTCCTGCTTCTACGTGAACGTGATCGTCGGTGCGCTGGCCCTGGCCATGACGCTCGCCTTCGTCCGGGAGACGGCACCGTCGCCCGCGGCCACCTCCTTCGACCTTGCCGGCATCACCCTTCTTTCAGCCGGCTTGTTCTCGCTGATCTGGGCGCTGATCAAGGCGTCGAGCTACGGCTGGGTAGTGCCCGCACGATCGGGTGCTTCGTCGGGGCGGGGGTGGCGCTCGGGTTGTTCGTGCTCTGGGAGCTCCGAGCAGCCCAGCCGCTGCTGCCGATGCGCCTGTTCCGCTCGGTCTCGCTGTCGGTAGGGACAGTGCTCACGACCCTGCTCATGTTCTCGCTGGTGGGGTCCATGTTTTTCATGACCTTCTTCATGCAGGACGTGCACGGCTTCGACCCAGTCATGACCGGGGTACGGATGCTGCCGCTCACGGGGACGCTCATCATCGGGTCACCACTTGCGGGCCTCCTGATCCACAAAGTGGGCCCCAGGCTGCCGATGGCCGCCGGGCTGGCGGTCAGTGCCGTCGGGCTTTTCGGCCTTTCCCGGCTCGGCACCGGGTCTAGCCCAAATGACGTCATCTTCTGGTTCGTGCTCGTCGGCCTGGGGTTGAGCCCGGTCATGGTGGGCAGTGCTGACGTCATCGTCGGCAGCGCCCCCGTCGAGCTGGCTGGCGTCGCCGGCGGGATGACCAACACCGCGATGCAGGTCGGAGGCGTGCTAGGCACGTCGGTCCTGGGAGCTGTGATGTCGGCTAAGGTTGCCCACCTGTTGCCCCTGCGCTGGGCCGAGGCGCACCTACCAGCGTTGGTGGGCGAGAAACTGGCCGAGGCTAAGTCGGTCGTGTCGGTCGGCGTTGCCCCGGTCGCCCCGGGCACGCCCCGCCCGGTGGCCACAGTCATCACTAGCATCGCTCACTCGACGTTCATGAGCGGCCTGGACGAGGCCTTCCTGATCGCGTCGGTCGCCATGCTTGCCGCCGCCGCGGTCGCCCTCCTAGTCAAGCGCGACCTCGAAGTAGACGAGCACACCGGCGCGCCAACCCAAGCACCGGGGCGCCCGGAAGGAGTAACGAAATAAACGAAGATAAGGGCGCAGCGGACCATCCGCCCCAGCCTCAGGCATGTCTCGACTGTCGCCTTGGCTTATAGTGCCCGGGCGGCTTGGCACAGCCCGGGACGACCAATTCGCGCCGTGTACGCGGCCCAGCCGGCAGTACAGGCCCCTCCGCGAACCACACAAAACGCGCAACCCGAGGTGCCCCCCGGCTCAGGGCTTGGTCAGTCACGGAGATATCTCCACTTAGCAGGCGCGCCATAATGACGCCGGTTTAGCGACAGGGACGTGCAAGGTCGCAGCTGCACCCGGCCTCGCGGATATGGCCATCAGGAAGGCACTTGGCCGTGGTCTTCCAAGCGCGGCCAACCCACCGCCCTCGGCCCGCACCCACCCCGTCGGCGCCTCCCCGGTGTCATAGGCCTTGGCCCCGCCGATCACTGTTCAACACCGGCTCATTCCCGCCGCTTTAGCCACTGCCGTCAGCCCGCCACGGCCCAACAACCG
>PMLI01000381.1 GCA_003158835.1 Acidimicrobiaceae bacterium | reverse complement strand
TCGAACCCCGTTGGGGCTGCCAGCCAGCCAGCCAGGGGTTAGTGACAGAACCAACCAACTCCCGGCGACAAAACGGCGGCGCCGTGAGGCGTTTCGAGAAATCTTCGCCGGCTCGCCCTCGACCTCGCCCGGGCGTCGCAGCGCGGGCGTGGCGCCAACTGTCCCGGTCCATATGCGCCGCGGCACTCGCTTTCGGTGCGGACGGCGCTCGCCCCGGTGGCCCAGACCGCCGCCGTGGTCGGTGCCAGCACGGTCCAGGCCGTCTCGGGCCCCGGCACCACGCTCCACACGCCCCCGACGGCCGGATTAACGGGAACGGCTTTACCCTCGCCGTCTCCGGCTACCGCTTCGCCTACGTGGTCGGCTCGGGGATATCCGCCCGGGACGCGGCCGCCGGCCACGTACTGCTCGTGTCCGGCATCGCCGGCGGCAGCTCGTCGGTCGAGGCCGACCTCGTGGTCGACGGCCAGGGCCAGGCCCTGCCAAGCGCCAGCGCGTCGGGTTCCCCCACCACCCACCTTTACTTCCTGGCCTCGGTGCCGGTGGCCGCCAAGGACGTCGCCCTGGTCGTCTCCGCCGACGGTTTCTCCCAGACCTTCAGCTTCACCAAGGGACGCCGTGAAGGCCCGCAACCGGCGGTGCTCTACGCCAGCCGAGGCCGCTGGGACCAGGTGGACTCGGTCGCCTCGAGCACTGAGATCGCCACCCCGGACCAACGTCAACGACCTGGACGCCGGGGTAACAGTCCAGATCGCTTCGGCGACCATTACATACTTCCTCCCCGGCACGGCCGCCACCCCGCCCAGCCCCTCCAAGGCCTGGCTTGTCCTGTCCGGTTCGGGCCTGCCCTACGCCGCCCAAAGCGGCTCCAACGCCGGCTCCAATGAGGACTACCAGAAGACCTTGCCGCCCTCGGACTTCACCCTCACCCTTCCCGGGGCCAAGCCCGTGCCGGCCATGCTGGCCGGCCAGAGGGGACCGGACGACGAGTCCGGCGACAGCGGCAGCTGGGGACTGATGGCGGGGGACTATTACTGGGAGGTACCGGCCGGCACGCGGGCCGGAACGCTGAACGTCCACTTGCCGGCCGAGCTGGCCGCCCAGCCGGGCTACTACGGGGGCCACTGGGGCTTGGTGACCGAAGTACGCGTAGAAGGCAAGGTCCCCAGCACCCAGGTGGCCTTCGCCCCGCTGGCCTACCAGGCTCCGACCAACGGGGGCACCAACCCACCCCCCTGGGCGCCCAACGCCGGGTCCGGCTCAGCACCGTGCACCGGCCACCTCAAGACGGCGTCGACCAAGCTCGTGGCCCGGGCCGGCTCGGGGAGCGGCACCCTGTTCGTGCTTATCGGCGTCATCGTCGTCCTGCTGGCCGTCCTCGGTGCCATCGGCTACCGCGGCTTCGGGCGCCGACGGATAGCTCCCGCTTTGGCCAGGGTCGCCGCCAGCCCAGCAGAGAGGACGGCCCAGCAGAGAGGACGGCCGCCGACGTGGCCGCTTTTCTCCGCACCTCCCCTGGCGCAAAAGGTCCCGAGGCTGGTGGCGGGCCCCCGGGACCCGCCGAAGCTCTTTCGACTGACCCTCCGATCGTGGCCAGGCTCCCGAAGCCTCCCTCACCATCGTCAGCGCGGTCGACGCTCGTACCGGTGCCGGAGGAGCCCGCGCCGCTGCCAGACGGGGCTATCGAGGTGCAGATGATCGGGACGGTCGGGCTGGCCGGCGCTTTACCCGAGGGGGCGGGCGAACTCAATGAGTCATTGGTCGAGACACTGGCGGCCCTGGCCCAAAACTCCTCGGGCCGGCCCATGAACCGTGAGGCGCTGCGAGCAACTTTGGGTGCCGGCCGGGACAACGAATGGTCAGCCGGCACCGTCAGCACCTACGTCAACGGCCTGCGCCAGGCCCTCGGTGCCGAGCACGTCCCTGACGGCACCAGCGGAGGCGGTTACCGGGTTATCGGCATCGGTACCGACATCGACCGCTTCTACAGTTCAGTCGCCGTTGCCAAGGCCGAGCCGGAGACCGCCGCCGGTCACCTGGCCGACGCCCTCTCGCTCGTCCGGCGGGCGCCGTCCTCCGACATCCCCAACGGTAGCTACGGCTGGGCGAACCGCCACGACCTGGGCGACATCACGACAAGGCTCACCAACGCCGTCCACAAAGCCGCCACCGACCTCGCTCGGCTCTCCATCGACGGCGACGACCACGAGCTCGCCGCCTGGGCCACCGACAAGGGCCTCTTCCTCTGGGACAACGAGGACGACCGCTCCGGCCTGCGTACCCATCTCCTCAGCCGACCACCTGACTGCGACGTACGACCCCACCCATCGAGAACGCAGCTCTGCCTCACTCAAATCGCAGCCTGACAAGAAGACGGGCACATCCCCCACCCTCGTTGCAGACAACCTTGCTTCTCCCCCCGAACCCGAGTAGCCTAGTTCGGACCGCGAACTAACGCTCGTGTCGCTCCAGACAGGAGGCCGCCATGCTCACACGGGACCGTCCCTCTCGGTCCTCTCCGGCGCGGGTGCCGGCCCAAAATAGCTACCCGGGTAGCTGCCCGAAGAACCCGCCCCGTAACAAGTGTCGCGGCCACCGTTCCTGTGCGGCCGGAACAGAGAGGACCCGAAACGTGCCGCGGTGCTAAAATCCCACTTCTAAGCTCGTCCGCGCGATCGTGAGCGGCGCTGACCGAAGGCAAGGATGCGCGCCTACTCAATGCAACCAGAGAATAGTTAGACGTTTTCCCCAGACTAATACCAAAATAATAGGAGGTTCCACAAGATGAGAAGCATATCAGCCCGGAAAAGAGCACCTTCCGAGGCGCCGCCGGCACATCGAGGGCGGCTGACTTTAGTCATCTTCGGGCTCTTCGCACTGCTCACCACGGTCGCTGCTACCGGGTCCGGTGCGTCTCCGGCAAGGACCAGCGTCAATGCGTCATCGGCCGCGGCTACAACGATCGTGTTTGCTGAGACCATCCCGCCCGCGACACTCGACCCGCAGGCTTCCAACCTTCAAGGGGACCGACTGACCTGGTCGCTGAGCTACGAATGCTTGCTCACGACGTCCAATTCGGGCGCAGTACAGCCGGCACTTGCCACAGGCTACTCCGTTAGCCACGGCGGGCTGGTGTACACTTTCCACTTGCGCCATGGTGTGTATTTTCACAACGGTCAGCTCTTCACTTCGGCGGACGTCGTTTATACGTTCAACCGGCTGTTCACAACCGGGACGCCCTCGCTACGGGCAACATTCCCGACCTACAGTAGCGTCAAAGCGGTAGGCCCATACAGCGTCCAGTTCACACTGAAATCACCGGACTTTGGGTTTGTCAACGCGAATGCCGACCCTGATGCAGACGGCTGCAACATCGTGAACAAGACAGCCGGCCAATCGGGAGCCCTGGCAACGAAAATGGTCGGGACGGGCCCGTGGGAGCAAGTATCTTACCAGCCCGACAGCTATATCAAGCTAACACGGTTCAACCAATATTGGGGACAAAAGACCAAGACGGCTAATTTGGAAGTCCTGTACGTCCCGGAGAGCACGAGCCAGACCACCGACCTGCAGGCGGGGACCGTTGATATAATGGAGCCTACCCCAGCCGGTGTAGCGAGCCTGTCACGCGCGGCCAATATCACCGTTAAGACTGTGCCTTCGGACGTAACGGTGTTCCTCGAGATCAACGAATCACAAACGCCATTCAATAACGTGGATCTCCGCCGAGCGGCGTCCGTGGCACTCAACCGTACGGCACTTGCCAAAATCGCTTACTCCGGTGCCGCCGTCCCCAGCGGGTACCTTCCGCCGAACTACGGCTGGGCCACGCCGGTAAATAAGCTGCCATATTCCCAGTACAATCCAACCGAGGCTAAGCATCTTATGGTCGAAGCGGGTTATCCGCACGGCGTGCCGATAACCTTGAAGTATATCAGTAACTACGACTTTGGGACGAACAGCCTAGTGGTCCAAATGGCAAGTGAGTTGAACGCCGTTGGGTTCAAGACGACCCTCGTCCCCATGGAGGTTGCGGCTTGGCTGGACGATACGAACACTAAGCAGGATTACCAACTGAACTGGAACGAGCAATCGTACTATCCAGACCCGTACTTCTACGTAAACGTCCCATCTCGTCGGGTGCCGCCTCCTGTCCTGGCGCCAGTACAAGCCCTCCAGGAAAAGACGCTAGCCGCCACGTCGGTCAGTGCCTATGAAGCGGACATCAACGCCTTGCAGAACGAAGAAGCCAACCTGGTCTATCCCACTATCACGCTGTTGGCCGAAAAAGCCTACGTGGCCTACCGCACCGACGTGAGCGGTGTGGACGTCGGCCCCAGTGGCAGCCTCGGGTTCCTTGCAAATGTCATAAAGAGCTGAGAAAGGTTCTAACGAGTTGAGCGACAGTGCCTGCACTCGGGGTTCGCGGACTTCGAGTGCAGGCAGCTTTCTCGGGGACAAGGGCGAGTGCCCCATCCACAAGAGAGGGAGCGGGCCACAAGAGAGGGAGCGGGGCTTGTTGTGCGCAGGGCCGACGAGGGTGGTGGGTGTGGTGGCAAAACCGGGAGTGATGAAGGGAAGCGACGCGGGCACGGGACCAGCACGGCGGAACCGGCCGGCGGCTGCGGTCTTTTCGACCGGTTTTCTTGATTGGGCGCAATGAGCTCCTTATTGACGATAAAGGACCTGACCGTCAGGTATGGAGACAGCCCTGCCCCCGCGGTCG
>PMLI01000579.1 GCA_003158835.1 Acidimicrobiaceae bacterium | reverse complement strand
CGCTTGTGGTGCAACTGTGGTGCATCGGCCTCTGGCATGCGGCCTGAGCCCCCGGGCGTTGGCGCGGCGCCACGACGCGCCGCCCGACGTATGCGCGGCTCGATGAGTGCTCGACACCCAGTCGAGGAGCGCGTCGGCGCTCTGGTGTTAGCGGCCAGCAACGAGCTTCCCGGAGACGGTCAGTAGCGATTGCTCACTGACGGCCAGTCCGCCACTGAGAGTGAAGGGAGCCGGTCTGCCAGGCCGAGCGCCAGAGCCGTCTGTTATGGCTCGACTGCCATTCAAAACCGACGGTTCGCGCCCACGCATAACGGGATTCCTGCGTGGACCGCTTTTGCGGGGAGCGACCGTTAGCCGCTGCGAAGGCGTACCCGTGCCGATCAACTCGTGACTCCAGGCCGACGGCCGGGTGGGCGGCCTCAGGCGTGTGGGCGCTTCCTTGTTTGGCCCCGCGTCGCCCAGTAACGTCGCCCCCGGCTGGGGACTCGCCGGGGGCNNGGGGTAGCTTCGGAGGCCATGCGCCTGCCCGAGCGGCTCGCCGCACTGCGCGAGAGGAACTACCGCCTGTTCTTCACCGGGCAAGCGCTCTCCACGTTGGGCGACTCCATGACGCCGGTCGCGATCAGCTTCGCCATCCTCGACCGGGGCGGGACCGCGGCTCAGATCGGTTGGGTGCTGAGTGCCGGCACTGCCGCCATGGTCCTGCTACTGCTGTTCGGGGGGGTGGTGGCCGACCGGTTGCCGCGCCGGCGGGTGATGTTAGTTGCCGACGTCGTCCGTTGCGCCGTGCAGGCGGCAGTCGCCGCTCTGCTCGTCGCCGGCCACTGGCACTTGTGGGAGCTTGTGGTACTCGAAGCGCTCTGGGGTGCCGGTGCCGCCTTCTTCGCCCCGGCCATGACCGGGCTCCTCCCCCAGCTGCTGACGGGGGAGGTACTGGCGCAGGGCAATGCCCTGCAGACCCTGTCGTGGTCGGTAGGTTCGGTTGCCGGGCCGGCGTTAGCGGGCGTGCTGGTGGCGACAACCGGCCCTGGGCCGGCCGTGGCCATCGATGCTGGGACCTTCCTAGTCAGTGCGGCGATGCTGGTCCGCCTGGCTCTACCCCTCTCGGCCGCCCGCACCACGGCCACGAGCATGCTGGCGGACCTCAGGCACGGCTGGGTGGCGTTCCGCTCCAGGACGTGGCTGTGGGTCATCGTCGTGGAGTTCAGTCTCTGGAACCTTCTGGTCTACGCGCCGGTGATCGTGCTCGGCGCAGTTGTGGCCAAGACGCACCTCGGGGGGGCGGCCGCCTGGGGAGCCATATTGTCAGCCTTTGGCTTGGGCGCGCTCGGGGGCGGCCTGGTTGCTCTCCATTTCCGTCCCCGGCGGCCCCTTCTGGCGGCCACCGTGGCCACGGCCGGGTTCATACCCCTCCCCGTCCTGCTCGCCGCGGCCGCCCCGGTGACGCTTACGGCCGCGGTGGCCGCCGTCGGCGGCGCCGGCTTCGCCCTGTTCGGGACGTTATGGGACACAACTTTGCAGCAACAGGTCCCGACCGAGGTGCTCTCGCGCGTGAGTGCCTACGACTGGTTCGGGTCGGTTGCCTTGCTGCCAGTGGGTTACGCCCTCGCCGGGCCCATGGCGGCCTTGATAGGGGTTCGCACCGCCTTGTTCGGTGCCGCCGCCGTGATGGCGCTCGAGGTCATATGCGTACTTGCCGTGCCGTCTGTGCGGGAACTGACCGCTCCGGCGCGCACGGGACCGAGCTGATACCGGGGCGAATTGCGGCGGCGGGAGGCCGACCATCACGGTTTGGGCGGGCCCCAAATATCTCGGCAGGGTTCGGCACCGTAACCCTCGCGTGATGTTAGTGAAAGCCACCGTATGTGGCCGTTTGGCGGGCCGGTCTTGCTGGCCGCCACTGTGGCAGTCTCTGGTGGCCACCGACACCTCGGCCCTGCTCCGACAGTGCTCGCTCGAGGCCGGTCTCTCCACCCACCTGATCAGGTCCCCCTCGGTTGTCCCGGGAGCCGGCCGTTGAGGACACCCGCAAGGTCGTTCAGGCCCTGCCCGGGCCTCGGCTTGGCACCATGAGCCTCCGCATCAGTTGTCCGGCGTGAGCGGCACAAGCGTCGACCGAGTACCACCGGCCCTGGCCGTCGCTCCGCCAGCCGGAGCCGACCGGCGGCGCGGGGCACTCGGTAGGGTGCCCATCGTCGTCGCCGTAGACGAAGCGGTGGCACCGACCTCGCTCGGCAGACCAGGCGCCCGCGTAGTCGTGCACACCCGGGATCGTACGTGAGCCCTGTGACGGCTAGAGGCCGGCGAGCTTTCCCGTGCCCCGAGGCCGTCCTGCGGCCTTGTGTAGCCCTAGAACAAGCGTTCCCTACTTGTTAGGCTGATCTCGGGCCGCTGAAAGCTCAACCGTGAGTGCCTGGAGATGCTGAACGATGGCAGGATCCATAATGGACACCACAGAATGATCGGAGAACGACATGGAACTGCGAAGGATCGGCTCACGGCAGGTCGGCGCGATTGGCCTCGGC
>PMLI01000012.1 GCA_003158835.1 Acidimicrobiaceae bacterium | reverse complement strand
GCGGAATGGCGGCAGATCTGTTCTCCGGTTTGTCGGGAAATACGGGACTATTATTGTTCTCCTGGGCATGTGCATCGGCTTCTCGGCTGGCAATCCATCGGCCTTTGTGACGTGGCGAAACATTAGCAACATTCTGACCGAGGCTTCGCTGACTGCGGTTGTTGCTGGCGGGTTAACATTCCCGCTGCTTGTGGGTGAATTTGACATGAGCGTCGGCTTTAGCGCTAGCTTGTCCTGTGTGCTTGTTGCGGGATTGATGTCGCAGCAACACTTGCCAATCGGCGTCGCGATCCTCCTCGTGATCCTGTTGGGCGCCGTTGTCGGCGTGGTTAATGGCCTAATCGTGACCAAGGTCGGTGTGAACGCGCTGGTGGGGACGCTTGGTACAGGGACGGTACTGGTCGGGATCGATTATGCTTATTCCGGGGGCCTTCCAGTCTCCGTACCGAGTGGCTCCCAGTTCGGACAGATTTTTGACGGGAGCGTATGGGGGATCCCAAATCCGATAGTGATCATGGTCGTGATATTGGGTATATTGTGGCTGGTCCTTAATCGGACCGCGTTGGGCCAGGCAACGCAGGCAACCGGAGGCAACGTTGTTGCGGCTCGGCTGTCCGGAATCAGGGTGGACCGTGTGAAAGTGATCGCGTTCACAATCGCTGGGATTTGTGCTGCAATGACTGGGATCTTGCTGGCATCGCAACTGCAAGCGGGAGAGCTTGGATCGGGTGACGGTTACCTCCTGGACTCTTTCGCGGCGTGCTTCCTTGGTGCGGCGGTGCTTCGGGACGGTCAGTTCCACATCGTCGGCACGCTGGTGGGAGTCCTGACAGTTGGTGTGGGCTTCACAGGGTTGGTGATTTTTGGCGCTCCGACCGCCTACCAGTATTTGTTCGAGGGACTTCTGCTTGTGTTGGCTGTCGGCCTGAGTTCAACTGCGCGTCGATTTGCACGTTGACGGCCGATCGGGAGGAAGGGACCAAAGCGGCCGGGTAACCGTGCTGTAGGAAGGACTGGGACACCACTCCGCTGCCGATGAGGTGGGGACTGGTATTGCCCCTAAGGTGGATGGTGAGTTCCCGCCCACGCCTTACCCGATAGTGCCGGGCCACGAGGCGGCCGGCACCGTCGTGGCCGTGGGCGCGCAGGTGGCCAACGTGCGCGTTGGCGACCGGGTGGCGATCGATCCCTCGCTGTTTTGCGGCAGCTGCAAGTACTGCCGTGCCGGGCGCGGCAACCTTTGCGAACACTGGGGGGCGACGGGCGACACCGTGGATGGGGCGCTCGCCGAGTACGTGAGCGTCCCGGCGCGCAATTCCTACACGTTGCCCGACGAGATGAGCTTCTCTTCGGCAGCCATGGTGGAGCCTGTGAGCTGTGCCGTGCATGCCGTGGACCGCCTCGGCGTAGTTATGGGCGCCAGTGTCCTGGTCGTCGGCGCCGGCACAATGGGCTTAGTCCTCGGCCAGCTCCTGGGCCACGCCGGCGCCCGCAAGGTTTCTTTCGTCGACACCAACCCGGCCAAGCTCAAGCTCGCTCGCTCCTTTGGCTTCGAGGAGTGCTACGCCACCCTGGAGGAGGCCGTCGAAGCCCACGGCCGCTACGAGCGAGTGGTGGAGGCGATCGGGGTGGCCTTGGTGGCCGAGCGGGCCATCGACGCCGTGGCGCGCGGCGGTACACTCATGATCTTCGGTGTCGCCCCGAGTGGGGCATTGGCACGCTACCGGCCGTTCGCCGTCTACAACGACGAGATCTCCATCGTTGGCTCCATGGCCGTGCTGTCGAGCTACGCGCCAACAACGCGCGCGTCGCCGTCTGTCCTTGTGAACACGGCCGAGGGGACGGTGTGCGTTGCCGGTGACATCGTGAGCTCACTGGAGTCGTTCACGGACCTCGTACCTTGCGGGATCAACACGTCGGCCGGGGACGCCCTGGCCGCGATCGAGAAAATACGCCTCAACGCCGACAGGCTGTTTATGAGCCACGACCTCGCGCTCACCAAGTGCCAGCGCGCCGGCTTCCCCGAGGTGCCCAAGCTTGCTACTGGCGCGCCGACCCGGGAGGGCTCATAGGCCCGGGGCACACCGGGCGCGGGTGTCGAGCCCAAGCGTCAGGCCGTGTGCTGAGCCTAACTAACGTCTTCTGGGGAGAGGAGCGTGTAGGGTGCATCCTCGGGCGACATGTCTCTCACGGGTCACGAATTTCTTGTCACTGAGGCCGCCCGAGCCGTCCCGAGCTGTCGGGCAAGCTGGTTCTTGATGGCGGTGTTCTCCGCATGCAGCCGAGCGACCTCGTCGCGGTAGATGTGCAATTGTTGACGGAGCGAGTCGGGGGATCTCCTTGCGCATCACCCCCTTGGCGTGCTCGGCGAGGACCTCGGGGTCGTGTTCGCCAGCCACCAGGGCTTTAGCATGATGCGTCCCGAGATGGTCATTATGTCCGATGCCACCACGTCGAGCTTGATGCCGGCATCTTCGAGGGTCTTCTCGACCCGCTGGAACTCGGCGGTGACCGACTGGACCAGCCGCTTGCGGTAGCGGGTCAGGTCCCCCAGTTGGCGGACCACCTCGGGGGGCACGAAGCTGGCCCGCAGCAGGCCATGCTCGAGCAGCTCGGCCAGCCACTCGGCGTCGAGGGCGTCGGACTTGTGGCTCGGGACGATCTTCACGTGCTGGACGTTGACCAGCCGCTGGGCGAAGCCGCGCTCCTCTTGCACGTACCACACCGGCTTCCAGTACGACCGCGTGGCCTCCATCGCCACGTCGGTGAACCCCTCCGCCGCGAACCAGTCGGCCATGGCCTCCAAGCCCGACAGGAACGACGGGAAGGGCCGGGTCTCCTTAGCCCGGCCCCGGCCACCGGTGCCGGGCGTTCGAACGCAGGCCACGACCTCGGCCTTGCCGATGTCCACCCCCGCGCACCGTACCACCACCACGTCCATGTCCTCCACCTCCTGCTGTGGGAACCGGAAGGCCACGCGGGGATGTGCCGGCTCGGCCTCACCGAGGCCTACGCCTTCGCCCTCGAGGCTCGCTCCTGTCGCCCTGTCGCCCGCCCGGCTGGTCGGGAGATCGCGCACGGATCGCGCATGCCGCTTCAGCGAGGGCCTGCCGTTTACCCGACTCACCGCCGCTGAGCAGGTCCTTTGCCA
>PMLI01000491.1 GCA_003158835.1 Acidimicrobiaceae bacterium | reverse complement strand
GCCCTTGTAGGGCTCGGGCGGCCGGAGCTTGCGGATCTTGGCCGCTACTTCTCCTACGGCCTGCTTGTCGTTGCCGCGAACGGTTATGCGGGTAGGCGAGGGCGCTTCGAAAGTGATACCGGAAGGAGCCTCCACCGTGATGGAGTGGCTGTAGCCCAGAGCCAGTTCGAGCGTGGTCGGGCCTTTGNNACACGGTAACCGACCCCGACGATCTCGAGGTCCTTGGCGAAGCCCGCGGTCACACCCACCACCATGTTGCTGACGAGGGTGCGGGTCAGCCCGTGCAGCGAACGATTGCGCCGCTCATCGTCCGGGCGCTCCACCACGAGCACCTGACCTTCGTGGCGGACGGTGATCTCCCCCGCCACCTCGTGGCTGAGCGAACCGCGCGGCCCGCTCACGGTCACAGAACGGCCGTCGACGTCGACATTCACCCCGGAGGGCACCGGCACTGGGGTTCGACCTATACGAGACACGGAACGCTCCTCAACCCACTCAAAGACCTCGGCTCACTCAAAAACATGGTCACCAGACGTAACAGAGGATTTCGCCTCCGACCCGGCGCTTTCGAGCCTCGCGGTCCGTCATGAGGCCCTGGCTGGTCGACAGCACGGCGACGCCGAGGCCACCGAACACCCGAGGCAGCTTGTCGGCCGCAGTGTAGACACGCAGCCCGGGCTTGGACACACGCCGCAGCCCCGAGATGGTACGACTGCGGTCAGGGGCGTACTTCATCGTCACCTCGAGGAACCGTCCCGGTCGCTTGTCGTCGCTCAGCACCTTGAAGTCGGAAATGTAACCCTCCCGCAGGAGGATGGTGGCAAGCGCCTCCTTCAGCTTGGAGGAAGGCATCCGTGTCGTGTCGTGGTGAGCCACGTTGGCATTGCGCAACCTGGTCAACATGTCGGCGACAGGGTCAGTCATCGTCATGGCGCAGCCTCCTACCAGCTCGACTTGGTGACGCCTGGGATCTCGCCGGCGTGGACGAGCTCACGCAGGCAGATGCGGCACAGCCCGAACTTGCGCAGCACGGAATGCGGCCTCCCGCATCGCCGGCACCGCGTGTAAGCCCTGACCTTAAACTTGGGTTTGCGCTGCGACTTTATTATCAAAGCCTTCTTGGCCATGTCGTCCTTGCTCCTAAGCCTTACTCAGGACTGGTTCGAGAGGAAAACGCATCAAGCAGCACCTTCCTTGCGGAAGGGAAACCCGAACGCGTCGAGGAGAGCACGCCCTTCGGCGTCGGTCCGGGCCGTCGTCACGATGGTCACATCCATACCCCTCGGGGCATCGATCTTGTCGTACTCGATCTCGGGAAATATCAGCTGCTCGTTGACACCGAACGTGTAGTTGCCCCGCCCGTCGAAACCCTTCGGCGACAGGCCCCTGAAGTCACGTATGCGTGGGATGGCCAAAGAGATGAGCCGGTCGAAGAACTCCCACATCCGGTCGCCCCGCAACGTCACCATGGCACCGATGGCGTTGCCCTGGCGCAATTTGAAGGCGGCGATCGACTTCTTGGCCTTGGTCACGACCGGCCTCTGCCCGCTTATCACGGTGAGATCCCGGACGGCGCCCTCGAGAAGCGAGGGCTGGGCGACGGCTTTGCCGACGCCCATGTTCAAGACAATCTTCTCCATGCGGGGCACGAGCATCGTGTTGGGGAGACCGAGCGCGCTCTGCAACGAGCCCCGGATCTCGCTCGCATAACGGGTACGCAACCGCGGCCTCTCGCTGGCCCGGGCCGGCCTTCCGGGCGCCGCCTTGACAGCTGCACCCGCTCGCGACGACGCCGCCCTCCCCGAGGGCCCAGCGCCGGGGGGCGCCGGCCGCCGGGCAGCAGCCGTCCTGCTCCCGGCCCCTTTGCCTGACTTGCCGCTGGCCTTGCCGGCGGCAGCCTTGCCGCCCTTGCCCGGAGAACCCTTACCGGCGGGCGACATCAGAGGCCCTCACCGCAACGAACACAAACCCTCCGCTTGGTCCCCTCGGCCAGGCGGTAGCCGACGCGCGTGGGCGTGTGCTCTTTCGGGCACACCAGCGCAACGATCGAGACGGGCACGGCCAGGTCTTTCTCGATGATGCCGGCCCGCTTGCGCACCTGAGTAGTGCGCTGATGGCGCTTGACCCGGTGAACGCCCTCGACGATGATCCGACCTTCCTTGGGCAGAGCGCGTACGACCTCGCCGCGGCGACCTTTGTCCTTGCCCGAGAGGACGATCACACTGTCACCCTTGTGGATTTTCATTCTTTACAACACCTCCGGAGCGAGCGAGACGATCCGCATGAAGCGCTTGTCCCTCAGCTCTCTGCCCACGGGCCCGAATATGCGCGTGCCCCGGGGCTGCATCTGGTCATTTATGAGCACGGCGGCGTTCTCGTCGAACCGGATGTAGCTGCCGTCCGGGCGCCGCTTTTCTTTCCTGGTGCGGACGACGACGCACTTGACGACGTCACCCTTCTTCACATTGGCACCGGGAATGGCGTCCTTGACGGTAGCCACGAAAATGTCACCTATGGAGGCGTACCGCCGGCGCGAGCCTCCGAGCACTTTTATGCAGAGGACTTCCCGGGCGCCCGAGTTGTCGGCTATGCGGAGACGGCTTTCTTGCTGGATCACGTCCGGCCTCCTATCGCGCCCGCTCGAGGACTTGCTCGACCCGCCAGCGCTTCAGCTTGGACAGGGGGCGCGTCTCGGCCAGGCGCACCCGGTCGCCGACCTTCACTTCATTGGCTTCGTCGTGAGCGTAAAGGCGCTTCGTGCGCTGTACGGTCTTCGCATAACGGGCGTGGCGTACCCGCTCGACGACCAGCACGACAGCCGTCTTGTCCATCGCACTCGAGGCGACTATGCCCTCGCGCACCTTGCGCCGGCCCGAACGTGGCTCTCCCGCACTAGCCGCAGCCGACCGCGACTGACCGGTCGCCGGCGCCGGCTTTGACGCCGCCGCCGCCGTGTGAGCGACCTGCTTGGCGGGGGCGGGCGGCTGGGCCGCCGCAGCCACGTCCACCGTCGGCGACCCTTGACCCGAAGTCACGTCTTCGGCGCCATCGCCAGGACTGGTACCAGCCATCAGCGTGCCACCTTTCTCTTGTCGGCTCTCTTGTCGGCTCCGGTGCCGGCGTTGGGACGAGCTATGCCCGCCTTGCGCTCGCCCTGCAAGGTGCGTACCCGGGCCACTTCGCGCCGGACCTGGCCCATGCGGGCCGAGTTGTCCTGCTTGCCCATGGCAAGCTGGAAACGCAGATTGAACAGCTCTTCTTTGGCGTCGTTCAGGCGCTGCGCCAGTTCGTCGTCGTTCAGTTGGCGAAGCTCAGCGGGGCGGCTCATTTAGACCTCTACTTCTTCTTGATGAGCGCGGGTGACAAAACGCGCCTTTATGGGCAGCTTCTGGATGGCCCGCTCCATGGCCGAACGGGCCAGGGCCTCGTTCACGCCCGCCAGCTCGAACATGACACGACCCGGCTTCACCACCGCGACCCAGAACTCGGGGTTGCCCTTGCCCGAGCCCATACGGGTCTCGGCCGGCTTGACCGTTACAGGCTTGTCCGGGAAAAGGCGGATCCACACCTTGCCACCACGGCGGACGTGACGGGTCATGGCAATACGAGCGGCCTCTATCTGGCGGGCCGAGATCCATCCCGGCTCCAGGGCCTGGATCCCGAAGTCGCCGAAGGTAATCTCGGTGCCACCTTTGGCCAGGCCCCCCATGCGGCCACGTTGCTGTTTGCGGTGCTTTACCTTGCGAGGCATCAACATGGCTACTAATCCCTCGGGAAATGGGGAGTCTCGTGGTGGTCACCGCGAGTGCGGCGCTCGATCTCTTCTTCTTCTTGCAGGAGCCTCTCCAGCTCCGGGTCCACGGGCACTATCTCGCGCTCACCCTCGGTCGCGGCCGCCGGCTCCTTGTCGGGAACGGCAACTACGGCAGGCGGGGCACCCGGCTCACCCATCTCGGGGCGCCGGCGCCCGCCGCCCGCCGTCACGACGCGGCGGGGGCCGCCCAGGCCCGAAGCTTCGCCAACGGCCATGGCGGCCTCACGGCTGATCTTGTCCTCGCTAGAGGTCTTGTAGGGCAGGATGTCGCCCTTGTATATCCAGACCTTTACGCCGATACGTCCGTAAGTGGTCTTCGCTTCCCGGAACCCGTAATCGATGTCGGCCCGCAGCGTGTGCAGCGGCACACGGCCCTCACGGTAGGACTCCCGGCGAGACATTTCCGCTCCACCCAACCGGCCCGAGCACTGCACCCGGACGCCCATGGCACCCGCTTTTTGCACCGTTTGGACCGTGCGCTTCATGGCACGGCGAAAGCTCACCCGCCCGGCCAGCTGGTCGGCTATCCCCTGGGCCATGAGGGCCGCGTCCAGCTCCGGCTGCTTTATTTCCTGAATGTTGAGCTGGACCTTCGGGTTCTTGGTTATCTCCGCCAGCGTCGTGCGGAGCCGGTCCGCCTCCGCCCCGCGGCGCCCGATGACTATCCCGGGCCGGGCCGTGTGGACGTCGATGCGCAAGCGGTCCCGGGTACGTTCGATCTCGACACGGCTGACGGCGGCGCGCTCCAGTTCCTTGTTGAGGTAGTCCCGGATGTGGATGTCCTCGATCAGGTACTCCTGGTAGTCGCGGTCGGTGAACCACCTTGACTTCCAATCGGTGGTATTGCCCAGCCGGAAGCCGTACGGGTTGACCTTCTGGCCCATTAGCTGTCCTTCTCTTCCTCGCCGTGAGTTGCGTCTTGGCCCTCGGGAACGTCCTGCACCTCGGCCACCTCAGCCTCGGCCACACCGGCTTCTGGCACACCGGCCGCCGGTGCCCCAGCCTCTGCCGATGGCGCCCCGGCCTCCGCCTCTGCGGTCGCCGTCCCGGTGGCCTCAGGCACAACGGCCTCTTCGGCGCCTGTTGCCTCCGGCTCGGGAGCGGTGAAGGCCTCGGGATGGCGCCGTTCTCTCCGGCTGGCACCCTCGGTGACTTCGGAACGAGCCCGGCGGGTGGCTTCGACCCGGCGTGCCCGCATAGCCAGGTTCTCGGCCCGCCGGCGCGCCTGTAGCCGGGCCAGTCGCTCCTCGGGCAGGCGGCTCACGATCACCGTCACATGGCTGGAACGCTTGCGGATCCGTGCCGCCCGGCCTCTGGCCCGGGGGCGCCAGCGCTTAGCCGTCGGCCCCTCGTCCACGTAGCACGCCGAAACGAATAGCTCCTCGGGATCGAGGCTGTCATTATTGGAAGCGTTGGCGACGGCCGAATTGAGCAGCTTCTCAACGATGACAGCCGCGTCTCTCTCGACAAAGCGGAGCAGGTCGGCCGCCTCGTGGACGGGCCTGCCGCGGATAGCGTCAACGACCTCGCGCAGCTTGTAGGGGCTGACCCGTACGTGGCGCAGCACCGCCCGCGTGCCTTCGCGCTCGTTGGTCTTGGGGCCAGGCATCAGCGCTTCGCCTGCCGTTCCTGGCCGGCGTGGTACCGGAAGGTTCGTGTGGGGGCGAACTCACCGAGCTTGTGGCCGACCATCGACTCGGTCACATACACGGGCACATGCTTGCGACCGTCGTGGACGGCGATGGTATGGCCCACCATGTCCGGGATGATCGTCGATCGTCGCGACCAGGTCTTGATGACCCTCTTCTCGTTGCGGCTGTTGAGGTCATCGACCTTTCGCAGCAGGTGGCCGTCAACAAACGGGCCCTTCTTGAGACTGCGGGGCATTCGTTACCTCCTGGCGCCGCGACCACGGCGGCGGCGGATGATCAGGCGATCGGAAGGCCGGTGGGAGCGGCGCGTGCGGCCCTCGGGCTGGCCCCAGGGAGAGACAGGGTGGCGCCCGCCGGACGACTTGCCTTCGCCACCGCCCAGAGGGTGGTCCACCGGGTTCATGGCCACGCCACGGCTCTGAGGACGGACGCCCTTCCAGCGGTTCCGGCCCGCCTTACCGATCTTTATGAGCTCTGCCTCGGCGTTGCCCACTTCGCCGATGGTCGCCCGACAATCGATGGGGACCCGGCGCATCTCGGTCGAGGGAAGCCTCAGCGTGGCGAAGTCGCCTTCCTTGGCCACCAACTGGATGCTCGAGCCGGCGCTGCGGCCAAGCTTGCCGCCACCGCCAGGCTTCAGCTCGATGTTGTGGAGGACCGATCCCACGGGTATGAAGCGCATGGGCATGGCATTGCCGACGCGGATCTCGGCCCCCTTGCCGCTGCGCAGCACGTCGCCCACGGCCAGCCGGGCAGGCGCCAGTATGTAGCGCTTCTCGCCGTCGTGGTAGTGCAAAAGAGCGATGCGGGCATTGCGGTTGGGGTCGTACTCTATCGAGGCGACAGTGGCCGGGACCCCGTCCTTAGTGCGCTTGAAATCGACGATGCGGTATTGGCGCTTGTGGCCACTGCCACGGTGGCGAGCGGTCTTGCGCCCATAGGAGTTGCGCCCGCCGGTGCCCGGCTTGGGAACGGTCAGCGTCCGCTCCGGTCGGTCCGTCGTCAATTCGGTAAAGGCCGAAACGGTCTGGAACCGCCGACCGGCGCTGGTGGGTTTGCGGGAACGAAGCATCAGTGCCCTCAGCTGGTCTCGAACAATGCGATCGACTGCCCGGCCGCCAGCGTCACAATCGCCCGTTTGGTATCAGGCCGCTTCCCGAAGGTCGCCTGCTTGCGGTTGCGCTTGCGTTTACCGGGCCGGTTGACGGTGTTGACGTTGGTGACCTTAACGTTGAAAACGTGCTCGACGGCCCGGCGGATCTCGATCTTGTTGGCTCCGGGGTCGACGACGAAGATGTAGACGCCCTTCTCGCTCAGCGCATAGGACTTCTCGGAAACGACCGGGCGGATGAGCACGTCGCGGGGATCGTCCATCAGGCCCCCTCCTCCGTCGCGGGCTCGTCATGGTCCGTGGCCGTCTCTGGTGCCGCCGCCGTCACCGTCGCCTCTTGTGCCGTCGCCTCGACTGGGCCGTCATCGGCTTGCTCGGGTGCTGACGATTTGGCGGCGGGGGGGCCAGCAGGCGCCTTGGTCGTCGGTGCTTCGGTCCAGGAATTGTTGCCCGGAAGCGTCTGACGGGTGAAGACGACCGAGTCACTGCAGAGCACGTCGTAGGCCGCCAGCTCGCCGGAGAGCACGATGTCGACCTCAGGCACGTTGCGGAAGGACTTGAAGGCCCGCTCGTCCCCGCGCGACAGCACGATCATCGCCCTGCCGGTGATCCCGAGGGCCGAAAGCGCGGTCAGGGCCGCCTTCGTACTCGGCACGTCGAAGTCCCAGCCTTCGACGACCACAACCTGGCTGGCGCTGGCGCGGTCGGAGAGAGCGCCCCGCAACGCCAACTGAACCATCTTGCGCGGTGTCCGTTGACGGTAACTGCGGGGCTTCGGTCCCAGGGCGACGCCGCCTCCGGCAAAATGCGGTGCCCGGGTGCTCCCCTGGCGGGCGCGGCCGGTGCCCTTCTGTTTGTAAGGCTTAGCCCCCCCGCCGGAAACCTCAGCCCTGGTCTTGGTGCTCTGGGTGCCGGACCGGCCGGCCGCCAGCTGGGCGGTAACAACCTGGTGCATGAGGTGGATGTTGGGCTGCACCCCGAAGAACTCGGGGTCGAGCTCGACCGCCGCCGTCACGCTCCCGTCCTGCGCCCGCACTTCGAGAGAAGTCGCTGTCATTTGGTCCCCTTGACTGCGTCCCTGATGAACACGAGGCCGCCGCGGGGCCCGGGGACGGCGCCTTTCAACAGCAGCAGGCTCCGCTCGGCGTCGGCCGAGACAACCTCGAGATTGAGGGTTGTCACCCGGTCGTTACCCAGGCGGCCTGCCATCCGGGTGCCCTTGAACACGCGGGCGGGAGTGGCGCACGCACCCACCGAACCCGGTGCCCGGTGGTGCTTGTGGTTGCCGTGGCTGGCGCCCTGCCCTTTGAAATTGTGACGTTCCATGGCACCAGCGAAGCCGCGGCCCTTGCTGGTCGCGGTGACGTCGACCTTGTCGCCCGCGGCATATATGTCGACGCCCAGCTCCTGGCCGACGGCATATGAGGCGGTGTCGTCGACTCTCAGCTCGACCAGGGCGCGGCCCGGGTCGAGCTTGGCCTTGGCGTAGTGGCCGGAGAGGGGTTTGTTGACGGTGCTGGGCCGGCGAGCGCCGTAGGTCACCTGCAAGGCGGCATAGCCGTCGGCGCCGGGCGTCTTAACCTGGACTACCCGGACCGGCGCTACCCGCACGACGGTGACCGCGACGCAGCGCTGGCTCTCGTCCCAGATCTGTGTCATGCCGACTTTCTCGCCGACAATCGCTCTTTTGGGGGCCTTCGCGGGCATCCTGGGTCCTCTTATACGCGGGACGCTCCGCTCGGGGAAATCCCGGGCGGAGCTCGTTTCACGTTGTGCCACGGCGTCCCCGCTGTCAGGCGACAGGCAGGCGACCATGGACGTCGGTTAGACGGCTCGGCCAGTATAGCCACCGGCGCAGCACGTGCAAACCGCGGCAGGTCTTTCCCCTAGCCGGCGGTCCCGTCCTCTCCGTAAACATAGCGGTCCCACCAGGGCCCCAGATCTCGCCCGCACCAGCTTTCGAGGTGCCGGGCCAGGTCTTGGGTGCTCGCCGCGCCACCTCCGTAGGCCTTGAACCAGGCAGCCAGAGCGGACCTCAGCTGCGCCGCCCCGCCTGCCATGTAAGCCAGCCCCGAGAGCAGCCGGCTTCCGGCCCCGTATGCCTCCCTGGGCGTGTGCCGGCTCCACGGGTGGGGCGGGTAGAGCAGGCTGGGCTCCTCGTCCAAACCGAGCTCCTCCGCCTGGAAGCGCCCGGTGGCGGCCCGGCGCGACGCCGTGGCCCAGCTGGCCATGGCCTCGTCGATCCAACCGTCGGAGGCGCAGGCGGGCTTGACGCCACGCCCGAACCAGCTGTGGAACACCTCATGCTCGAGCGCCGGGGCGCACGTAGTCGTGGCCCCGTCGTACTCCATCCCCCTCGGTGCGCCCCACAGGACCGCCAGGAAGTCAGAGCCGTTGAAGCGGCCATAGCGGGCCGCGAAATACGACAGCCACGCCGACGTGTCGGCCGTGACCGCGTCCAGGTCGCCGGCCGTGCCGGCCAAGGCCGCCACCTTCACTCCCAGTTGCTTGCCGGCGGCCTCGGTACGACAGTGGCGTACCTCCACCTCATCGGCGGGCACGAGCGCGAGCAGCGGGGAAAGTGAGGTGTACCGGCGCGGGTAACGCACGCTCCATTGGGCACCCGGCCGGTTCTCGTCGACCGCCCCATTGGCCAGTAGCACGTGCGGGCGGTCGGTCCCAACCACCTCTACGTCGAGTTCGATGCGCAGGGTGTCGTGGCAGAGATTGGCGGGGAACCACATCTCCAGGTAACGGCCCGGCTCCAGGTCGGACATCAGCAGGTCCCATGAGACGCCGCCGGGTGACCACCCGATCGGAAGTGCCCCCGGCGCTTCGGGGGTGCCGAGACGGTAGCGCAGCTCGAGCTGGTGGGCACTACCGCCCGAGCAGGCCACGTCCACGACCCGCATGCGCGCGTCTTCGCCAGCGCCCATGTCGCAATAGCCCAGAGCGTCAGGCGGGAGGAGCGTGCCGTCCAGGGCCGCCTCATCGATGGGCTGGCGGAGATCGAAGACAGGGCACCCGGCCGGCCCCGGGAGGCGCAGTTCCAGGCGCGCCGACACCTCGGCCACCTGGGACACGGGGTCGAAACGGACCGACGCCGCCAGGAGGTCGATGTCGATGGGCACGGCCAGGCGCCCGCTCAGCGCAACTGGTGGTGGGGCCGATGGCAACAGGCCTCCCGGTCTGGGTCAGGGGTGAAAGGTACTCTCGCTGTTGGGACGCCGAGTGGTACCGGAGCCGAACAATACCGGAACAGTTGTCGCTCCAGGTTCGCGATCTCCATCAGCGGGACGAGGCCATGGGAAAGGACCACCAACAAGAGGGCCGGCGCCAGAGCCGTCGCTGGGCCGTGGCCGCCGGGGCCCTGGCTGTGAACCTGGGCAGCTTCCTGTACCTGGTCCTGGTGGCCCGGTCGGCCACTCCGGCGGTCTTCGGCGCCCTCGGGGCCCTGGCCGCCCTGACGTTGTTGTTTGAAGTCCCGGCCAACGCGTTACAAGTCGCCGTCGGCCGGACCGTCAGCGCCACCAGCGCCGGCGGGCGCGTGCCGGAACTGGTGGCCGGGCCATTGCTAGTCGAAGCCAGCGCCTTCGGAGCCGGCGTTTGCGCGGTGCTGTTGGCGCTGTCCCCTCTGGTCGAGCGGTTCCTGCACCTGCCGTCGATCACGAGCGCCCTCCTGCTCGGGGTGTACGCGTTGCCGGTCGGCCTC
>PMLI01000386.1 GCA_003158835.1 Acidimicrobiaceae bacterium | reverse complement strand
CTGGGAGCTCGACGACCCGGCCGGGAAGACGATCGAAGAAGCCCGCCCCATCCGCGACGAGATCGACCGTCGCGTGCGCGCCCTTTTGGCCGAGCTCGTCCCGGCCGCCCGCGCCCGCAGCGACGCTGACTGGGATGCATAATTCGCAATTGACGAGAAAGGAAACCGGAAATGGCCCAAGAAACTGACATCCGTGAAGCTGTCCGCCGGCGCTACGCAGAAGCGGCTACTCGTTTTGCGGCCCGCTCGGCGGGCGGGTGCTGCAGCCCGGTTCCCACCACCGAGGACGAAAGCGGCTCCTTTGGTGCGGGCCTGTACGCCGACGAAGCGGATGAGGTGCCCCGGGCCGCCGTCGAGGCATCACTCGGCTGCGGGGTGCCCACCGCCGTCGCCGACCTCCACCCGGGCGAGGTCGTCCTCGACCTGGGCTCCGGGGCCGGCGCCGACGTTCTCATCGCGGCCCGGCGCGTCAGCCCCGGCGGCCGCGCCATCGGCCTGGACATGACCGCCGAGATGCTCGAACTGGCCCGGAAGAACGCGGCCGAAGCCGGAGTGGACAACGTCGAGTTCGTCGAGGGCTACCTGGAGGACATTCCTCTGCCCGACGGCTGCGTCGACGTCGTGTTGTCGAACTGCGTCATCAACCTGGCCGCCGACAAGCACGTCGTGCTGCGCGAAGCAGCCCGGGCCCTGCGCCCCGGAGGGCGTTTCGCCGTCTCGGACATAATCGCCTACCCGGGAATGGACGAGGCCACGCGAGCCGACATGGCTAAGTGGACCGGATGTCTGGCGGGAGCGCTCACTGAAGCCGAGTACCGGGCCGCCCTCGCTGAGGCCGGCTTCACCGATATCGAGGTCATCGAGACGAACCGCTTCGACGAGCTGGCCGCCTCCGCCATCATCCGCGCCCGTAAGCCTGCGTAGGCGACAACGGCGGCGTGTATGCGACGGGGGCTCGCGGGCCCGGAGAATATCCGGTGCTTAGCGGCCTCTGGCTTCAGATCGGATGGCCTGCCGTCGATCCTGGCTAGGGTGGACTAAGGAGGAACGTTGCCCGTCCGGTTGAGGCGCTCTGGTCAAGCAGCCCACCGTGGACGCCCCGGGTTGAAAGACCAAGCCCTCCACCACGCCACCGTCAGCCGGCTCAGCCATCTGGCCCTGGGCGGGGCCGACGAGGCCAACATACTGGACGAGGCCGTCCGCTCCGTCGCCGACGCTCTGCACGTCGAGGTGGCCAACTACCTGGAACTGGTTCCCGGCCAGGACGTTTTCGTACTGCGGGCCGCGCTCGGATGGTCAGACAGCCTCGTGGGCGTCGCCACAGTCCCGGCCGGAGAACACGGGTCATACGCGGGCTTCGTCATCGCCCAGGGACGTCCCGTACCGGTCCGGGACCTGCGCACCGAGACCCGGTTCGCCCCCTCTGCCTTGCTGAGCGAACTTGGGGTCGTGAGCGGGACCAGTGTCGTGGTGTACGCGCACAAGGGCCAAGCGCTCGGAGTGCTCGCGGGATACTCGCGAACCGAGCGGGACTTCACCGACGACGAGGCGACTTTGCTGCAAACCATCGCCAACGTGGTCTCCGCCGGCGTCGTGCGCCGCCGGAGCGAGGAACGCTTCCGCAAGCTCGTGCAGAACTCGAGCGACCTGATCACCATTGTGAACGAGAGGATGGAACTGCTCTACACCAGCCCGGCGGCCGCACGCATTCTCGGCTTCGGTTCGGGGCACCTGAGCCTGGACATGCTCCCGTTCGTCCATCCCGACGACCGAGAGGCGACGGCCCGCGCCTTCTACGACGACGTGCTGGGGCCGGGCCTCGATCACCCCGTGGTCTTCCGGTTCCAGGCCGGTTCGGGGGATTGGCGAGTCCTCGAGGTCGTTGCCACAAACTGCCTGGCCGACCCGGCCGTGGGAGGCGTGGTCGTGAACGCCCGGGACGTCACGGAGCGCACGAACCTCATCCGGGCGCTTCGCACTCTCGCCAAATCCAACCAGGTCCTCGTGAACGCCTCCGACGAGGCGTCGCTGCTTTCCGGCGCCTGCAACACCATCGTCGAGGCGGGTAGCTACCGTCTGGCCTGGGTCGGCTATGCCGAGCACGACCAAGCGCACACGGTACGGCCCGTGGCCTGGGCCGGCCAGTCGGCCTACTTGGAAGGCATCACCATCTGCTGGGGCGACGACGAGCACGGACGCGGCCCGACGGGCGTAGCCGTCCGTACCCGGACGGTCCAGGTGATCGCCGATACGAGCGGCGATGGAGCGTTCACCCCGTGGCGGGCGGCGGCGGCCGAGTACGGCCTCCGGTCGACGTGCGCTCTGCCTCTCGAGGTGAAGGGTGAGGTCATCGGAGCTCTGGGAATCTACGCGGCCGAGCCCGACGCTTTCGGCCCCGGCGAGGTCGCCTTGCTGAGCGAGCTGGCCGACGCCCTGGCCTACGGCATCGGCCGCCTCCGTGACGCCGGCTCGCTCCAGGCCAGCGAGGAACGTTTCCGGAGCCTGGCCGGGTCGGCGCCGATCGGCATCCTCGAGTTCTCGCCTGTGGCCATAGTCAACTACGCCAATCCGAGGATCGCCGAGATCAGCGGCAGGAGCGTCGAGTCGCTCATGGGCCAGGGCTGGGTCGAGGCCCTTCACCCCGAGGACGCGTCGGAGCTGCTGGCGCTGGTTGAACGTGTCGGTCGCGACCGGACGCAGGTGGCGACCGCGTGCCGGATCCAGCGCCCCGGGGGTGAAGTCCGCCACGTCCGCATGCTGGCGGCACCCCGGGGCCAGGTCCGCGAGGCCGGCTACGTCGTCACGGTGGAGGACATCACAGACGAGGTCGAGGCTCACGCCGCGCTCTCGTACCAGGCCTTCTACGACACCCTCACCGGCTTGCCGAACCGTGCCCTCTTCCTCGACCGCCTGAACCAGGAACTGGCCCGGCACCGTCGCGATGGCTCGGACATCGCCGTGCTTTTCCTCGACCTCGACCACTTCAAGTTCGTTAACGACAGCCTGGGCCACGAAACGGGGGACGCCGTGCTCAAGGAGGTGGGCACCCGCTTCATGCACGGCGTGCGGGCGGGAGAGACTGCCGCCCGCTTCAGCGGCGACGAGTTCGTCTTCATCATCAGTGACATTCGCGGGGCCCCGGGCGCCATCACGGCCGCGCAACGAATCCAGACCCTGCTGGAGCCTTCCGTCCGGTGCGGGG
>PMLI01000456.1 GCA_003158835.1 Acidimicrobiaceae bacterium | reverse complement strand
TCATGACCTTCGACGGGGGTCACCACTGGGCCCCGGTCACCTTTTGACAACAGCCCGAAGGGTGCACGCATACGATTTGTGGGCTGAGCAGCAGCGCCACAGATCAACTGCAGAGGCAAGGCAGTTGGCTCCTGGCGCGACCGGCCAAGAAGCGCCCATCGGGGGCCCATAGACCGCTGGTCGACTGAAGGGGCACATGGCAAACTGGCGCCATGAGCGGCTGGCAGCTGGCGCAGGTCAACATCGGGCGGCTCCGGGAGCCGCTGGCGAGCGCGGGTCGGAGGAACGGGCCCATGACCGGTTGCGGGAAGTGAACCGAAACCCCAGCGCCGCGGACCAACCGGACGTCCGTGCCACAGCCAATCTTGCACAGATCCGGTACCAAACTCCTCGCCCGCCGGTCATGACCGGCGCCGCCCCACCTCCCGGCTCAACCGCCCCGCAACCCCAGCGACGCCACACCGACTCGGAGGACGGCGCGCAGCCGACCGTGCCCACCGCCGACCAACCGCCTCCACAACTCCAGGGTCAGGGCGTGTACCTCCTTTGGATCCCTCTCGGGGCGGGGGGCCATGTCGTCCGGCTGAACGGCAAGATCTACGAGGCGATCACGGCGCGCTTGCAAAGACGTCCCCGCCAAGACATCTACCACGCGGCACTGGAGGTCGCGACCGCCGACGGAGTGTACGTGATCGAGCTCGCCCCGGTGCCCGACCGGAACTCGGTAGCTCGCGGTGTGGTCGGCACCGGACCGGTCGCCAGCAAATGGCTCGGGCGGTCCCGGATCTTCCGCTACGAGCTGCGGCGCTGGCGGGGAGGGACCATCCCTGACCGGGACTATGCGGTCGGCGGGCCCACGCGGGTCAGCACCCGAGCCACAAGCGCCCAACAAGTGCTCGACCTTGTCCCTGAAGTCCCCATGGCGGCATGGGGACGTGACGAGCTCCACACCGGCGAAATGTGGAACTCCAACTCCGTCGTCTCCTGGCTGCTCGTACGGGCCGGCATCGACATGACCTCGGCCCAACCACCTCCGGGCGGCCGAGCCCCGGGCTGGGCCGCCGGCATCCTGGTTGCCCGACGCTCCATTACCAGGCCAAGGTAAGCGTCTCGCTCCAAACCGGGACGAGGTGACGAACAGTCGAAACCCGGCAAACATGGCCCAGCGATACGGGCCGCGCGGTGAAACCCCGGCGCCTGCGTCCGCTTTCGGCCACGGCAGCAACCCTTTGGGTCGAGCCCTCGCGGCCGGGGTGCCAGTGCCGGCGATCGGTGCCGTCCTGCGCCACCGGAGCGTCACCTCGACGGCCAACTACGCCCGAGTGGACGTCGAGCGGCTCCGTGAGGGGTTGGCGACGGTGTGGATCTGGTTGCGGAGTCGTTGGTTCGAGGGTGAGCTGCGGTCGCGCGGGCCGCTCCCACGTCGCTCGTCTGCCTTCAGCTGGACGGCATCGTCCCGTCCGCGCTCGGGTCGAAGGTCCCGTTGACACCTGAGAGCGGCCCGGGGCGGTAGTAGTCGAACGCCGCCCCGTCCAGGCCCAGGCGGTTGGCAGTCCCTTCGAGCTCGGCCGGGTTGCTAGAAGAGCCCCATTGGCCGGTACTAATGCGGTGCCGTACCGCGAGCACACCGGCGAGCAGCTCGGCGAAGGTGAAGTTGCAGTGCACCTGGCGTTGAACGAAAACTTGGCGGAGCAGGCCACTGGCCCCAGCCTCTTGGACCGTGCTGGCGTAGTAGTTCTCCTGCTGTACGGGCGCAAGCTGGTCGGCGATGGTGTGCATGTCGAGCTCGGGGACCTGGAGGCGGCCGGTGGGGACAGAGGTGTCCTCCAGCCATTGGACGGCGTTGGTGTCGGCCTTGATGTTGGCCCCGCTCGTTAGCACGGCGAGGTCGGAGCCGAGGTTGAGCCCCGCCTGTTTGTAGAGCGCCCTTACTTCGGTTGCGTACGGGGAGCCCTCCAACAACTGGGCGAAGTTGACGCCCGCGGTCCATGACGGGTTGCCGCCGGCCGCCTGCTCCATGGAAGCACGGAACAGCTCGACCTCGTCCAGCGTCGTGGAGGTCCCGGAGAACTCGAAGGCGAACTGTTGTGCCTCCTGTGCTGCATAGGCCTTCGGCCCGGGCATGACCGCACTGGGCGCCCATGTCGGCACGTTGGAAAAGGCCATCGCCAGCGCCAGTCTTGCGCGCCCGCTACCGGTGGCCTGCGCCTGGCGTGCCGCCGCGTCCAGCACCTTGGCGGTCTGCACGGCGTCGGCCGCGTTTGCGAAGCCGACGAGTTGTACCGGTTCGCTCGGCGCCAGCAGCCTGGTGATCGCGTACTCACCGTCGAGCTCGTAGTTCTTGAGCACGACCCCACCGGCGACAACGCCACAGGCGGTGAGCACGCCGTCGAGCCGTCCGTTGGTCTGCTCGTCCTCCAGCGCCGTTATCAGGCCGCCCATCGAGATCCCGTAGGCGACTACCTGCTTGGGCGCCGACGGTAGGTCCTTTTCGAAGTCGGCCAGGGCCTGGAACTGGTCGTCCAGTGCGCTCCCCAGCGCCCACTCGGAGCCCGTTGGGTCATAGGACGACCCGACAAGGGCGTAGCCCGCGGCCAGGAGGCCCACCCTAGCTGCCGGCAAAGGGGCATCGGCCGCTTCGAGCGGGCCCATGCCGTGGCTGTAGAGCAGTACTGTGCCGTTCCAGGTCGAGGGTACGTCACCGACCCAGCTGCCACCATCAGTGGTAGTCCCCGAATAGCTCGTAGAAGTCGGGCCCGCAGACGCCTGGGCTGCCGGTAGGACCGCGATGGTCCCCACAGCTGTCAAAGCCGCCCCGATCCGGCATCTCGTCCGCTTGGTCAGCATGGCTTGTCCCCTTCCTGGGCTACTACCGTCATGGCCGAGGTCATGCCGGGCCGCTCGCCAAGGTGAGCGCGGGCGGCTCCCAGCCGTGGCCATCGAGAATCCCTTGGATGTCGTTCGCGTTGGGCGCGATCAGCCGCCAGATCACCTCGAACCCCGCCCCGCTGGGTGTCGGCAACCAGTTCTCGGTTTGCGCCGGGCCCGAGGGCCTGGTGCTCTGGAGGTAGATGACGGCTGAACCATCGGCATTACGGGCGAGGGGGGACTTGTTGCTGAGCTCGTAGCGGTCGATCGGGTTGGGGACCAAGAACCCGTGCGCGTCGTAGACCGTCAATGTCCAGCCCTCGTTCACCGGGGGTGCTACAACCAGGTGCAAGACGTAGCCCGTCGACCCGTTCAGCGGCTGGAGGCTGTCATCGGTCTGGGTGAGGGCGAAGATGGTCTGATCGGAGCTGACGGCGCCGAGGCCGGTCTGGGCGATTACCGCACGCAAGGGGTAGTTGGTGCCGTAGTGACCGAAACCTCCGAGCATGTAGCCGTCGTGGGCCTTGAAGCCGGCCAGGAACAGCGCCTTGGCATCGTCGCGTATCTGTTGCGGGCCCGCCGCGGCGGCGGCGGCCAGAGCCTTGAGTGTGCCGGGGCTCAGCCCGGGCTCGTGCGAGGGCTGCCCACCGGGGCCGATCCCGACCGCGGTCAGGGCGTGCAACTCGGCCTGGTCAGCCGCCGGAGGTGGGAACTCGGTCAGCAGCTTGCCGAGCACATCGAAAAAGGCCAGCCCGGTGGGCAGCGGCGAGTTCTTGACGGTGATGTCCGGGTGCGCCGGCGCAGCGGGGTGGTAGTTGGTCCCGTACTCGCTAAGTGGGGTGAGGGTGTAGCCATCCTGGATCTTGTTGACGTTGGCGACGTCGTCCGGGCCCTTCAGCTGGGTAGAGCCGATGATCCAGATGCGCGTG
>PMLI01000098.1 GCA_003158835.1 Acidimicrobiaceae bacterium | reverse complement strand
CGCCCGGGGTGCCCGTGCCCGCCCCGCCCGAGGAGCCGGCCGGCTGCCCGAGAGCCTGGGCCAGCGCAGACGGGCCTAGCGACGACCTGCTACCCCTCACCAGCTCGACCCAGCGGTTGTCGGCGATGCGCGCCAAAGCAGACAGCTGCCGGCGCTCCCTGGTCCTGAAGGGCCGACCGTCCCGACCCAGCACCACCACCAGGGAGGCGACGGACATATCCGCCCAGGCAACGTCGCTCGGGCTGGCGCCACCGGCGCCTTCCTTGCCGCTGATCGAAGCGCGCGCCCCCTTCACGAAGGCGAACACCCATGCGTCCGGGGGCATGGCGCCGACCGAAGTGAGGGGCTGGGGAGCATCGGGATCGACCACCGCGGCCCAGTCAGACTCGAAGTCCTTGGCGGCGTGGGTGACGAGAGCTCGTAAAAGGTCGGCCGGGTCGTGTCGCTCGACCAGGTAGGCAGCCGTCTCCAGGGCGTCCAGCCGGGGGTCGGCCGGAGCACCCGGGACCTCCCGGACGTCTTCGACGTCCACCCCGTCCACCTGGTTGACCTCGCTGATCATAAGGTCCAGCAGGTTGCGCTGAGGCAACTCGACCACGAGTTCGTCGATGGCCCGTCCGGCACCGCGTTCCAGGATGTCGACGCCCACCAGGTCGCCGCGCACGGCACCGATCCGGCTGGCCACCGCGCCCAGGGCGCCGGGTCGGTCGGGCACCCACACACGGACCACGTAGGTCGACATGTAGTTACTTTACGCGGCTAACGTGAACGGAGCGTTTCCTGCGGCGCGCCCAACCATTAAGGCCGTCCGAGAATTTCGCCAGGCTTTGGTCCGCAACCGCACGCCCGGCACGGTTACCGGCGACCGGGAAGCAGTCATCGCCTAGCCAAGCTTTGTCAGCGCCCGGCGGAGGTTCCGCACCGCCTGGCTGATGCGCTGTTCGTTCTCCACCAGGGCGAAGCGTACGTAACCCTCGCCCCCGGCCCCGAACCCCATGCCGGGCGAGGTGGCGACGTGCGCCTCCGTCACCAGGTACTTGGCAAACTCGAGCGAGCCCATTTCCTGGTACGGCTCGGGCACGGCCGTCCAGACGAACATCGTGCCCTTGGGCTTGGCGACGGACCAACCTATGCGGTTGAGGCCGTCCACCAGGGTGTCCCGGCGGGACTCGTAAATGGCGTTTACCGTCTTCGGGTAGTCCGGCGCCTCGTTCATGGCCACGATCGAAGCTATCTGGATAGGCTGAAAGGTCCCATAATCGAGATAGCTCTTCAATTTGGTGAGGGCCCCCACCACCTCGGCATTGCCGACGGTGAATGCTACGCGCCAGCCCGCCATGGAAAAACTCTTGGTCAAAGTGTAGAGCTCTACGCCGACTTCTTTACCGCCCGGCACCTGCAACAGGGACGGAGGCTCGTACCCGTCGAAATACGTGTCGGAATAGGCGAAGTCGTGCACAAGCACGATGTCGTTGGCCCGAGCAAATTCGACGATCCTTTGCATCCACGCCAGGTCCACGCACTCCGTCGTCGGGTTGTGCGGGAAGGAAAAGACGATCACCTTGGGCTTGGTCATCGCCTCGTCGAACGCAGCCACCAGGTTGGCGAAAAAGTCCTCGCCCGGCCCGATACGAACTTGGTGGACGTCCGCCCCGGCGAACAACGGCGCGTAAATATGTATCGGGTAGGAGGGCGACGGCACCAGAGCGGTGTCGCCGGGGCCGAGCAGCACCCACATCAGGTGGGACAGGCCCTCTTTGGCCCCGATGGTGAAGATAACCTCGGTCTCGGGGTCGACCTCCACGCCGAAACGGCGCTTGTACAGGTTGGAGACGGCGAGGCGCAGGTTAGGCAACCCGCGCGAAGACGAATAACGGTGGTTGCGGGGGTTGCGCGCCGCTTCGGCCAATTTCTCGACCGCCACCGGCGGGCTGGGGATGTCCGGGTTGCCGAAGCCGAGGTCGATTACATCGTCGCCGGCATGGCGTGCCTCGTCCCGCAACTGGTTGATGGCCGCGAACACGTAAGGCGGTAACCCATTTATACGGCGGAACTCCACGGTGCCTCCTCGACAACGCCCTCCCTGGAAGGGCCTCCGGACCAGAGAGCCCTCACGGTGCTGTACCAAGAGGCTAGCCGGGCCGGTCGCCACGCCGAGCAGTTATACGGGCACGGCCCCGGGTGACGCCAACAACGCGGCGCCGACAGCCCCGGCGCGCTCGCCCAGTTGAGCCGGCAATATCCGGACCGACCTGTGCTCAGGCGCCTCCGCCAACTGGACAAAGGCACGGCGGACGGGGCCCATCACCGCCGCGTGCGCCTCGATGACCCCCCCACCCAGGACGATGACGGCGGGGTCGAGGGCGTTGGCCACGTTGGCCAGGCCCAGCGCCAGCCACCAGGCGAAGGTGTCCATGACCTCAAGTGCTCCGGGGTCGCCGGCCAGGGCGGCCGAGGTCAGGTGCTCCCCCCGGACTGCTTCGGGGTCACCGCCGACCAGCCTCACGACCCCGTCGAGACGGCCGGCCTGGGCCGCCTCCCGGGCCAACCTCCCCAGGCCCGTACCGGAGGCGAAGCGTTCCCAACAGCCTCTCTTGCCGCACGGGCAAGGCGGGCCGTGAGGGTCGAGGACCATGTGGCCCATCTCTCCGGCGAAGCCGTGCGCGCCCTGCATGAGATGGCCGCCGATAACGGCTCCCCCGCCTATGCCCGTGCCCATCGTGATCATCAGCACGTCGTCCACGCCCCGGGCGGACCCGAGGACGTGCTCCGCCCAGCAAGCGGCCGTGGCATCGTTGACGACGACCGTGGTGGCTCCCCCCGCCCGGCGCGTGGCCAGCTCGTGGCGGACGTCGACCCCGTCCATGTCATGGAGGTGGGGGCAGAAGTGCGCCACCCCCTGGCGGTCGACCATGCCCGGGAGCCCCACCCCGAGCGGCAGGAGGCGGGAGTCGCCCGCCTCTCCCGCCACCCGGGCGGAGGCCGCCAGCACCGTGTCGACCAGCTCGTCGGCGTCCGGCGGCGTCGGCAGCTTGTCGAACGCCTCTATCCGGCCACCGGGGCCGACGCGAACGGCGAGCAACTTCGAACCACCGATGTCGACACCTACGCAGGGACCTGGGGGCACGAGGGCGGACGGCGGCTGGAACGAGCTCAAGACCACAATCCTAGAAGCCGGAGCCCCAACGCTTCAGAGATAGGGCTCATCGCAGGTCGGCGAGGCGGTGCAGAGCCACCGCCGTCGCCGCCGCCACGTTGAGCGAATCGACACCCGGGGCCATGGGTATGCGCACCGGCCGGCACATCCCCAGTACGGCTGCGCTCAACCCTGTCCCTTCGGCCCCTACGATCACGGCCACCTTGGTGCCCCGCATCTCCTCGGCCACCGTCACGAGGCTGTCGCCTTGCCGGCCCGGGGTGAGCGCCAACACCGTGAACCCGTTACCCGCCACCAGGGCCAGGGAAGCCGGCCAGGGGCTGAGCCGGGTGAAAGGGACCGTCAGTACCAGGCCGAGAGAGACCCGGACGCTCCGGCGGTAGAGGGGATCGGCGCACGTAGGGTCGAGCAGGACGGCGCCAGCGCCGAAAGCGGCCGCGTTGCGGAAGATGGCACCCAGGTTTTCCTGGTCGTTCACGCCCTCGACGATTACCACCAGCGACGACCCGGCCGAGGCCAGCAGCTCGGACGGCTCTGGCGCCGGTAGGCGGCCCGCCAGGCCCAGCACACCCCGATGGACGTCGAAGCCCGCCACGGTCGACATCACCTCGTCCTCGACCACGTAGACGGGAACTGCGGCTGGCAGGGCCAGCTCCGCCAGCGCAGCCAGGCGGCGGCGCAGGACGAGCACCGAGAGCAAGGGGTAGGGCGAGGACAGCACCGCCCGCACGGCCAGCTTCCCCTCGGCCACAAAGAACCCCCCGGCTACTTCGGTACGGCGGCGTAGAGCCGGGTCTTTCAGGTGACGGTAGGCAGCCAGGCGCGGGTCGGCCGGGTCGTCTACGCCGTGCAGCCTGCCCGGGGCCTGGGTGTCTAGGGTCAGATCTCGACTCGCGCTTTTAGTTCCTTCAATGCCGTGTAGGTGATCCGGCCTTCGGCCCGCCGCTTCACGAACACGGGGAGCGGGACCCTCAAGTCGACGACGAGGTGGTAGGTGATGTCCGCGGAACCGTCGTCGCTGGGGTAGATGTCGTAACTCCCGTCCAGCCTGCGGGTGACGTCCCCGCTCACCTGCTCCCAGGACAGCGTCGTGGGGGCCCCGCTGTAGTCGTAGCGCAGCGTGTAAGACGTGCTCCGCCCGAAGGCGGCCGCCCGGAACGTCACCTGGACCGGCCTACCCTCGTCGTCCCGCTCGTCAATCGACACGGCCTTGATATCGGCGGCCCACTCCGGGTACCGCTCGAAGTCGGTGAGGACCTGGTAGCAGTAAGCGGGGCTGGCCCGGATAACCATTCTCTCGGTAACCTGCTCCTCCACTGCGGACTACCTCCTCAGGCCAAGACCTTACGCGCCGTCACTGCCTTGCGGCACGATACCGGGCACTCGGGACCAGGGCCCCCTCTTGATCACCGGAGCCCGTCTATGGCGGCCGCCAGTGTCTTCGCCAGGGCGTCGTAGGACAGCTCGACTTCAGCCCGGTGCCGGCCCGCCTCCCCCATGCGCCGGCTGAGGCTTGGGTTGGACAAGAGGGAGGCCAACGCTTCGGCCACGGGCGCGACATCCGCCCTGTGCGTCGGGTGCAAGCGTTGGGCGGGGCTCCTCACGTCGGCATCTGCCGTCTTCACCACCAATCCAGTCTCGCCGTCGCGCACGGCTTCGCCGGCGCCGCCACTGTCGACGGTGACGCACGGCACGCCGGCCGCGGCCGCTTCGACCAGGACCATCCCGAAGCCCTCCTCCTCGAGGCCCCACCAACGGGAACGGCAGCACAGCGCGAACACGTCGGCGCAGGCATAGAAATCCGCCAGATCGGCGTCGGGCAGTTTGCCCAGGAACTCCACCCGCGCTTTGCTGTGCCCCGCCAGCTTCTCCAGGCGGTGCCGGTCCCGGCCGGCCCCGGCAATAGCGACGCAAAGGCCCGGGAAGCGGTCCGAGATGGTGGACGCCGCCTCGATCAAAGTATCCATCCCTTTTCGAGGCACGAGCCGACTGACACTTGTCACCAGAGGGCCGGCGCCGGGCAGGCCCAGGCGCGCCCGGGCCGAGGCTCGTTCGATCGGAGGAAGGGGCCGGAAGCGCTGCGTGTCGACCCCGGGCGGGACCTGGACGGTGGTGGGGAAGGTGCCCCCTTTGTCGGTAGCACGCTGCCCCAGGGCTCTGCGAGCCTCGGCTTCGGGGTAGCCGCCCGCCGCTATGACCAGGGAGGCGTGTTTCACTGCCCGGCTCAAGAGCTGCTGGCTGACGGGAAGGCGCCCCGGCATCGTGACCTCGGCGCCGTGCAGCACTACGCCGTAGGGAAGGCCGAGGGACGGCCCGATCAGTCCCAGAGGCAGGGCCGGGTCGATCACGACGGCCTCCGCCCCAGCCCGCTCCGCCACGTCCCTGACCCGGCGGGCGAGATGGGGCTGGGGCAAGAGGACCGGCTCCCGTACCCTCACCACGCGGAAGGCTTGTTGGCGGTCCCACCAGGCCGCCCCGGGATAGGATGCTGTGAAGACAGTGACCTCGTCAGGCGGCAAGCGGCGCCACAGCTCCCACAGGTACGATTGGATGCCGCCCACCTTGGGGGGGAAATCGTTCGTCAGCAGGATGTGGCGCACT
>PMLI01000030.1 GCA_003158835.1 Acidimicrobiaceae bacterium | reverse complement strand
GCCGGCCCGGGGCGGTGGCAGATTGAGCCGTTTTTCCTTACCCCTTATCGGCTACGGGTTTGAACGGCCGCCCGCCCCTAGCTGGTGGCCTCATTGAACCCGGGATTAGTGATGCCCCCCTGCCCGACGCCCCATTTGTCAAGGACCGCTTTGTACTGGCCGCTGGCAATGATGGCTTTGATGGCGGCCAGCAACGGTTGGGCCAAGCCGCTGTTCTTGGCCACTATGAAGCCGTAAGGCGCGGTCTCAAAAGGCGTGCCTGTCAGCTTGAACTGCCCGTTGGCGAGATGGACGATGTACGCCGCCACCTGCGAATCGGCGAAGCCGAGGTCGGCGCGACCTTCGGACACGGCCAGGTTCACCTGGTTCTGGTCTGCGTAGCTGAGGACGTTGACGTGGCAATGCTTGGCCTGGCTCTGGGCATCGCTCTGCTCGGTGGTGCCGGTCTCGACGGCTACCGAATGGCCGCACAGCGCCTTGAGGCCGTTGAACTTCGCCTTGCTGGTGGCCTTTTCGTAATAACCTTCGCCGGCCTTGAAGTAATCGATGAAGGTCACCTGCTTCTCCCGGGCCTTGGTGTCGGTGAAGGAGGAGTTGCCGACGTCGAACTTGCCGTCCTGGACTCCGGGGATGATGGTGTCGAAGGTGGCGTCGACGAGGGTCACCTTCACGCCCATCGCCTTGCCCAGGGCGGTACCCAGGTCGGCGTCGAAGCCGACCAGGTGCCCGTTCTGGACGAACTCGTCCGGCGGGTAGGTGGCGTCCATGGCCATCTTGATGCCGGAGGCGTACTTCGCCGGGACCTTGATAGCGCTGGCGTTGATAGGGCTGGCGTTGACGGCACCGGCACCCGCTACCCCCACGGCGAGGAACGAGCCGACCGTAACGGCGAGAGCGCGCTTGGCGCGATTGGTTGTAGTGCGCATCGGTACCTCCAAAACATNNTCCACTCGTCGTTGGCAACGGCGCCGAGCGAGTGGTAGAAGTCGATGGCTGGTCGGTTCCAGTCGAGCACGGCCCACTCGAGCCGGGCACAGCCCCGCTCAACGGCGCGGGCGGCCAGAGTACACAGCAAAGCCTGGCCGACTCCCCGGGAACGGTGCTCGGGGACGACAAAGAGGTCCTCCAGGTACAGACCGTGCCGGCCCGTCCAGGTCGAAAAGGACACGAAGTAAACGGCCATGGCCACTACCTCGCCGTCCCGCTCGGCGACGAGGGCGAACACTTCGGGGCCGGGGCCGAACAGGGCGCGGCGGAAGTCCTCTTCGGTCGCTTGGGCGGCCTCCTCGGAGCGCTCGTAACGTGCGAGTTGGCGGACGAGGTCGACCAGCCTGCCGACGTCGTCGGGGACCGCGTCACGTACCACCACCGGGCCCTCGGGGCGCGCCGGTCCCAAGTCGGCGGCCCTCTATCTCTTCAGCAACCGGCCGATGATGATCGAAATCTCGTAGAACAACACCATCGGCACCGCCATGCCGAGGAAAGTGAACGGGTCGTTGGAGGGCGTCACGACGGCCGCCACCGCACACAGCACCACGATGGCGGGCCGGCGCCATTTCCGCCACTTTGTCGAGGGGACCACCCGGGCGATCATCAAGAACACCACGACGATCGGGTAGAGGAACACTCCGCCGAACACCAGGCAGATCAGGACGTAGAGGCTCACGTACCCGGCCGGGCTGAACAGCGGTGCCACGCCGTTGCCGCTGGCGCTGATCAGCCAGTTGAGGGCCTTGGGCCATACCAGGATGGCCGTGCCCACACCCATCGAGAACAGCGCCAGGGAGGACAGGACGAAGGGGACCGCGTAGCGCTTCTCGTTCTGCTTCAGGCCGGGGGTGACGAACTGCCAGGCCTGCCACAGCCAGACGGGCGCCGCCAGAGCCAGGCCGATGTACATGGACACCTTCAGGCGGGTCGTGAAGCCCTCGGTCGGGCTCGATATGACCAGGTCCGGGGTGACGAGGTGCTTGTGGTGCTGGTAGAAGGTGCGGTACGGCTCGGTCATGAAGTGGAGCACCGGGTTGTACAGGAACCAGCCCGCGATCGATGTCACGACGATGGCGATGGCGCAATACAGGACCCGCCGCCGTAGCTCGGCCAGGTGCTCGAACAAGGTCATGCGGCTGCCGTCGTCGCCTGGCTCCTCCGGGCCCGGAGTATGGCCGTTAAGGCTCGGGGGCCCCCCCTCGTCGACCTCCGTGTGCACTCCGCCCCCGTTATCGAAGCCGTTATCGAAGCCGTTATCGAGGGTGGTGACGCTGGTGTCGTCCGTGCCCAGATGCTGCGTGCCCAGNNCGTGCCCAGGTGCTCCGCTTCTAGCTGCTCCGTGCCCAGGTGCTCCGCTTCCAGGCCGGTGCCCTGCTCCGCCTGCGGCCCTTCCTGGTCGCTCGGGGACATGGCTAGTTGAAGCCAGGGTCGTCAGGCACTGCTTGCGCTGGCGTGCCGCCCGACGACAGCGCCACGCCGTCGCCTGTGGCAGCCGGCACGTCGTCGCCGCCTGTCGCCGCCATCTCGGCCTCGAGCCGGGCCCGTATCTCAGCCGCGCTTGTACGCATTTCATGAGCGCCCACTTCGAGGGCAGCGCGGGGCTCGGCCAAAGCCGAGCGGAACTCGTCGCGAAGGGCGGAGGTCTGCTTGAGGGGCTCGCCCAGGGCACCGTGCAGCTCGCCCTGGATGGAGGAGGTGTACTTGCGGATCTCAGCCATCCAGCGCCCCGCCGTGCGAGCCACTTCGGGCAGGCGCTTAGGGCCCAGCACGAGCAGGGCGATCACAAACAGAACTACGAGCTTGTCGGGGTCGAGGTTCACCGCCTAGCACCCCGACCTAAGTGCGGCGGAACTGATCGCACCTGGCCACTGGCGTCAGCCTCCTGCCTTGGGCCCCTCGGCTTGAGCACGAGCAGTGCGCTCAGCCAGCAGCTGGTCGAGTTGTGAGCGCGTCAGGGCCACGGCTTCACCGGCGCCGGCCTCCGTGCCCACGACCTGGCTCACCGCGCTCACGGGAACCGTCGCCGGCAGGACGGGCGCGGAAGCCGGCGCGGTGGGCATCGCCGCGGCCGGTGGGGCGGCAGCCGGGCTCTCTCCCGCCTCCGCCTCGGTCCGAGCCTTGCGAAACTCCCGCAGCGCCTCGCCCGTGTTTTTAGCCAGTTTCGGCAGCTGCTTGCCTCCGAAGAGCACCACGACCGCCACCAGGATCACGATTAAGTCATCGCCACCGGAGAAAATCGTTGACAGCACGACCCGCACCTCCTTCCCGAGTTAACCCGACGGACAGAGCCAAACGTTACCACCCCTATCAGCCCGGGCATTATCAGCGGGCTAATGGGGACCGACCACCTCGTGCCGTAAGTGCGTGAGGGTGGTCGCCGAGCTGCCAGCAGGTGAGCACTAGCCGCGGCTGACAAGGTCTTCGGAGGTGGGCGGGCGTCCGGACGACCGGGAGGAACCACCGGCTCGAGCGGCGTCAGCCAAAGCTGACGTGGGATCAGTCCGCCAGCTCGGTGTGGCCGACTTCCAACTGCCGGCGGAAGGCGCTGACCATGAGGTCGGTGAGCTCCTGGATGGATGTCTCGGCCACGGGCCGGTCGAGGGTGACCTTTCCCTGCTGGATCACGTTCAGCCGGTCGCAGAGGGCGAAAAGGTGGGCGTAGTTGTGGTCGATGACGATCATGGACACGCCCCGGCTGGACAGGTCCTTGACCAGGTCCATTATCAGCGCCGATTCCTTGGCCCCCATGGCCGCCAGCGGCTCGTCGAGCAGGAGGATCTTGGCGTCCTGGCGGGTGGCCCGGGCCACGGCAATGGCCTGGCGTTGCCCACCGGAGAGCAGTTCCACCTCGGCGTCGATGTTGGGGATGTGGACGTTGATGTTGTCCAGGTACTGCCTCGCCAGCACCCGCATGCGTTTGCGGGAGAGCACTCCCACCCTGCCCCCGCCGGTGATCTCACGGTTGAGGAAAAGGTTCTCGTACACGGTCAGCTGGGGTACCAGGGCGAGATCCTGGTAGACCGTCTCGATCCCCTGGGCTCGGGCGTCTTGCACGGTGTGGAAGACCACCTCTTTATCTTCCACGAAGATCCGTCCGCTGTCGGGACGCATGAACCCGCAAAGGATCTTCACCAGGGTGCTCTTCCCGGCACCGTTGGAACCCATAACTGCAATCCGGGAATTTCTCGGGGCGATAAAATTGATCCCTTCCAGCGCTTTCACGCTTCCGGGATACGAATAACAGAGATTTCGTGTTTCAATCAGATGCATGTCCGTATCCATTTGGATGAAAAAAATTAAAGGTCTATTGGTTTGGATTTTTATAAGACCTGCTTTTTTGACCCGTTTTCCTTCCGTTTCCTGAACAGATACGCAAGGCCGATTGCCATTATGAATGCAAGGATAGTTCCGATGACCATCGCAATGATACCTCTCAGAGAGCCCCAGCTCTCGCCAAGGGTATAGTCCTGCATTGGTGAGGTGTAGGTGAAGTGTCCCGGTGCTTCGACCTTGACTTCATCTCCCGTTGCAGGGGCTGTGAGGGTTTTCTGTCCGCTTGCAATCAGGGCCGTGCTGTCCAGCCCGTCAGGATCGCTCGATGCGAGGAATACTGCGATAATCGAGATCGCAAGGGCAATGAGGAGCCCGGCAATCAGGAATTTCTTGTTCTTCTCATCCATCAGCAGTCACTCCCTTTGGGATTAGGAACTTTTACTTTATCGTCCATGAGATCCGGCCGGACATTCATAATCAGGTTGAGGGCCAGTACTGTGATCACCGCTTCGATTACCCCAATCGCTGCGTGGTAGAGACCCATGGCGATCAGACCCTCCCGTAATGGGAAGGTCCCGGCGAGGTACATTTCTATCGCGCAGGCCTCAGCCGGTATGAAACAGGCAAGCCAAGCTGCGGGGAATGCCGAGAGGCTAAGATTTTTGGTAATCGGCATCAGACCGTGGAATGTATAGTATCCGACAAAGCCACCGATCACCCCCATGTTGATGATATTGGCACCCATTGTCGTAATCCCTCCGTCACCGAACAAGACGCCCTGGACAATCAGGACAAGGGTAAGGATGAAGACTGCTGCGAACGGCGATCCGAGTACGATTGCTACCAGTGCACCGCCAACAAGGTGCCCGCTTGTTCCCATAGAAACCGGGAGGTTGAAGGACATCAGAGCGAAGACTGCCGCTGCAAGTACCGCCACCATCGGGATTCTCTCTTCTGTCATCTCATTCTTCGCCCAGCGGAGGGCCAGTGCTACAAATACGAGGGCAATAATCCAATAGATTGCGCCCTGTGATATCGGCATAAATGCGTCAGGAATATGCATGGTTACACCACAAAGGTATTATTACAAATATACATTTGTGTAATACTTGTGATGTTTTAAATGTTGTTCTTTTGTTATCATATTTGAAATATTTATACAAGTTATTGAAGGAAATATCCGGAATCTGCATTCCAGTAAAAAAGAGTAGTTACAATAGAGTGAATAGTATCTGCAACATTCCGGCTTTTTTCCGGTTGCCTTAGATCCAACAAACAACTGGCTGCACCACGGGATACCTTCTCGACATTGTCAATTTTTTAAAAAAAATCCGGTCAATCCGGTCCGGAAAATTCTGTGAAAATTTTTCAATATTTCTCCGATGCATCCGGACAACTCAAAAAAAAAAGAAAGAACCCGGTATCA
>PMLI01000135.1 GCA_003158835.1 Acidimicrobiaceae bacterium | reverse complement strand
TTGAATTATGGATGACATCGCTGTACGAGCCGTCGACGTGGTCGTTGAGCGGGGGGGCAAGAGGGTCCTTCACGGCATCAGTACAACGGTGCCGCGAGGCAACGTGACCGGCCTCATCGGGCCCAGCGGGGGTGGCAAGACGACTCTGCTGCGCGCCATCGTCGGTGCCCAGTCGGTCCGCTCCGGTCACATAGAGGTGCTGGGCAGCCCGGCTGGCTCGCCCGGGCTGCGCTCCCGCGTCGGCTACGTCACACAGGCACCGAGCGTTTACCCCGACCTCACGGTCAGGGAAAACGTCCGGTATTTCGCCTCTCTTTATCCTCACGCGGGCGACGAGGACGTGTTCCGGGTCATCGCCGATGTCGGCTTGAGCGAGGCCGCGGACCAGCTGGTAGGGGCCCTGTCGGGAGGCCAGCACAGCCGCGCCTCGCTGGCGTGCGCTCTGCTGGGCCAACCTGATCTGCTGGTCCTCGACGAGCCCACCGTAGGCCAGGACCCGCTACTGCGCGAGGAGCTCTGGCAACGCTTCCACGACCTGGCCCGGGCCGGGACGACGCTGCTCGTTTCTAGCCACGTGATGGACGAGGCCGCCCATTGCGACCGCCTCATCCTGTTGCGGGAAGGCCACATCGTCGCCGACGACACGGTGGCGGCGGTGCGCCAGAGGGCAGGCACCGACGACCTGGAACAGGCGTTCCTGAGGCTCATAAAGCAAAAATCAGCGGAGGCGGCCTGATGTCGGCCCGCATCTTGTTGAGCACTGCCCGCCGGGCGCTGGCCCAGCTGCGTCACGACCGGCGCACGGTGGCGATGATCCTGGTCATCCCGCTGGTCCTGCTGGTGCTGGTCTATTACCTGTTCGAGAACCAGCCCGGGACGTTCGACCACGTCGGCCTCACGATGCTCGGGCTCTTCCCATTTGTCCTGATGTTCATCGTCACCAGCGTCGCCATGCTGCGAGAGCGCACCTCCGGCACCCTGGAGCGGCTTCTCACCACGCCGCTCCACAAGGCCGACCTGCTGTTCGGCTACGGGCTCGCCTTCGGCTTGGCGGCGGCGGTGCAAGCCGTGCTGGCCACGGGCCTCGCCTATTGGGCACTCGACCTGCGCACCCAGGGAACCATCGCCCTCGTGGTCGTGATCGCCGTGTGCGACGCCGTGCTTGGCATGGCGTTGGGACTGTTCTTCAGCGCCTTCGCCCAGAGCGAGTTCCAGGCCGTTCAGTTCATGCCCGCAGTGGTGCTACCCCAGATCCTGCTGTGCGGGTTGTTCTGCCCCCGACCGCAAATGACCGGTTGGATGCGCGGCCTTTCGGATGTCATGCCGCTTACCTACGCCGTACAGGGCTTGCAACAAGTGGGCATGTTCACGAGCCCCACGGCGCTGATGTGGCGGGACCTTGGCATCGTGGTCGGGGCGGCGCTGCTGGCACTGGCGCTGGCCTCGGTGACGCTCAGACGGCGCACCGCTTGAATGGCGCGCACCGGTCGCCGCCCTGGCAAGCCGGGCACACGTGAGGCCGTGCTTGACGCGGCACACTCCTGTCGTACCATGTGCGGGATGAGCACCGCTGCACCCGGCCCGGTGGCCTGAAGGCCTGCCCGTGGCCCAGCGCGCTCAAGCTGTCCGGGGGATGCGGGACATCGTCCCGCCCGAGGCCGAACTGCGCCGGCGCGTCGCCAACCGGATCCTCGACGTGTACGCCGGCTACGGGTATGAGGTAATCGAGACGCCGGCGTTCGAAGATCTGGACGTGCTCGTCGGCAGCGACGGGGGCGACAACGAAAAGCTCATTTTCAAAGTTCTGAAGCGCGGCGCCAAGCTCGACGAGGGGCTCCGCCCGGGCGGCGAACTGGCCGATGCCGGCCTGCGCTTCGACCTCACCGTCCCTCTGGCCCGGTTCGTGGCCAACCACCTCAACGATTTGCCCATCCCCTTCAAGGTCGCCCACATCGCGCCGGTGTGGCGGGCGGAACGCCCCCAGCGGGGCCGGTTCCGGGAATTCACGCAGTGCGACATCGACATCGTCGGTGAACCGAGCATCGCCGCGGAAGTCGAACTTTGCAGCGCCACCCTGGATGTCCTGGAAAATCTCGGCATCGGCGGCTGTACGGTCAGGCTGAACGACCGGCGCCTTTTGCGCGCCGCCGTCGAGACCTACCTCGGTCCGCTGCACAACGCCGGCGCCGTTTATATAGCGCTCGACAAACTCGACAAGATCGGCGCCGACGCGGTGGCGGCCGAGCTCGCCGCCTATGACTCGCTCGGCGTCCAGGCCCTTCTGAAATGGTTGCAAGAAGGCGATATTTCGGTCGGGCCAGGCGCGGTGGCCGAGGATCTCGGCCAGACCCTGAGTTCCCTGGCCCGCCTCGGGCACTCGGCCCGTTTCGATCCCACCCTGGTGAGGGGGATGGGTTATTACACGGGGCAGATATTCGAGGTTTCCCATCCCGATGTCCCTTACTCGCTGGCCGGGGGCGGCCGCTACGACGGTATGACAGCCCGGTTCGGCGCTCCCGGCCTGCCGATGTGCGGTTTTTCCATCGGTTTCGAGCGCGTTTGCCCCCTGGTCGACCCGAGCGTCTTCGGCCCGGCCCGGCGCAAGGTGGCCATCACCTGTGCCGGGGAGGAAGAGATGTTGCGCTGCCTCGAGCTGGCCCGTCTCAAGCGGGCCCAGGAGCCGGCCGCCGTTTTCAGCGTGCTGCGCCGGGCACGCAACGTGCGCAAGCAACAAGATGACCTCGAAAGGCTCGGCTACTCCGAAGTCGTCGAAGGCAGGGACTTCAGCGCCTGAGCCCCTCGCGCTGGCTTGGTGCTCTCGGCCGCGTGGGTGGTGCCGATGCGGCGGAAACCCGCTCTTTGGTAAATGCGGCTGACGTCGTCGTTCTGAGCGCTCAGCAGCAAGGTCTGAACGCCGCTCTTGTAAGCATGCGCCACCAGCAGGGCGGTGACGGCGCCGGCCAGGCCCCGCCGGCGGGCGCAGGGCAGCGTCGCCACGCCGACGATCTCCGCCACCGCCCCGACGGGCTGGTAGCTGCCGGTGGCCAGCGCCCCCTCGGCCGCTGACTCGGCCACGGCGGTGATGGTGAGGCCGCTCCGGGCCCGGCCCTCGAGGTGCTCGACCAACCCAGCACTGAGCCTGCCCACGGCCTCGTGGCGTTGGACCGGGCCCGGCCCCCCCCGCTCCCACCCGCCAAAATCGAACGCCACGTTGGCCAGCGCTCGGGCGTCCAGCAGAGCCGGGTCGCCGGCCTCGACGACGCGCAGTTCCACCCCCGGGACGGCCGGGACCTCGACGTCGTCTGCCACCGCCGCCATCAACGCGTAGGTGTGGACGTCGAGCCCGGCACGCGCCACCGCCGGCGCCAGGTCGGGGTGGACCTCGTCCACCCACTCGAGGGCGAAATCGACGTCGTAGCGATGGCAAGCATTCCGCAGGCGGTCCAGATCGGCGCCCGTGATCGCCCCGGGATGGGTGAGCGCGGGCCGGGCGTAGTAGCTCCACGGC
>PMLI01000298.1 GCA_003158835.1 Acidimicrobiaceae bacterium | reverse complement strand
GTGGATTGTTTTCGGTGGCTTCCCGGCGCGGAAATTCGTCGCCTGTCCCCGAATTGGCCGAACGACCATTTTTGCTCCATCTGGTCCAGCAGGGCCATCATTCGCTGCGCGGCCGCGGGGTGTTCGCCGAAGCGCAACTCGTTGTACGCCCGGGTGACGGCCTCCACCAGCACAGCCAGTTCAGGCTTCTGCACCATGGCGGCGAATTCGAACGGCGTCAGCCACACCGGCTTCTCGATCCCGCGGCGATGGAGCAGCCGCAGCATCCTCTGGTAGAGCAGCGTGGCGTCGCCCGCCCGAACGTCCCCCCGCTGGATGCCGCGCACTCGCCCGCGCGTCCGCGCCGTGCGCGCCAGCCACGGACCGAGCCAGATCAGCCCGGCTGCCGCCAGCACGGCCACCAGCGCCGGCATCCCGTAGCCCCGCGCCAGGCGAATGCTCCGGTCGCGCCGGGCCAGTTGAATGCTCCACCAGGACCCGCTGAACAGATCGGGCATGGTGAAACGGAATCGCCGGCTCGATTCCTCTACCCGCGCCGCCAGGGNGAGTTGCTGCGAGAGGTTGTAGTCGAGAACCCAGTCCTGCCAGAACACGGCGGCGGCGTCCGTCCACATGGAGAGGCGGCTGGCCAGGGTGTCTTCGGCGCCCGCCGCCGCCGGCGGCTCTTCCGGTCCCACTGCCGTGGCCAAGGCCAGTGTGGCCGTGGCGGCTTACGCAGAGGTTCAGCTGGATAGCGCCGGCACCCCCGTAGCAGTGCGCACCGACACGGGCAACCCCCCAAATTGCGATGCATCGTGGTATGTTTTCGGGCCTCAGCACGCCTCGGGTCATGCGCTGGTGGACACCGCCGTCATCAACCGGGTGATGGACGCGGTGGCGGGGACCGCGACCCTGCCCGCCCCCGGCCAGTGGGCGCCGGGCACCTGGTACGGCGTGTAGCCCCCAGGGCCGGTCCCAAGAGGCCGTTCAGGCTGTTGGAAGATCCCCACTTGTCGCCCGTAGTTCTGGTTATAACTCAGGCCCGTGATGCCGACACCACAATGAGAGCCGGCACCATAACGAGAGCCGACACGACAACGAGAGCCGGCACGACAATGACAACGGTGGTCAGCTGGAGATTCGGGCCCCCGACAGGGGAAGGGGGCCAAGAGTTATGGACAAGCAGGACACCAAGAGGGGCTTAAAGGTAGCGGTGGCACCCAGCTTGGAGGTGCCCTCTGCCAAACAGATGAAGCGCCGTCGGGGCGTCTGGGCGGCCGGGACGGCCCTGCTGGTCGTATTGGGGACGACGGGATCACTGCTCGCCGCAGGTTCCATAGCCCGTGATGGGTCCCAGAAGGCTCACCAGTCGTTCGCGCTGTCGTCGGCTGAAGTCGCATCCACCTTGAAGCTCGCTGTCCAACATGAACAGGACTTAGTGGTGAGCGCGGCTGGCTTCGTGGTGAGCAACCCCAACGCCACTCAGGCCGCGTTTGTCCGCTGGGCTGACTCGGTGCGTGCGTTGCAGCGCTATCCCGAGCTCACAGGTTTTGGCGAAAGTGTGATCGTTCCCGCGTCACAGCTGGCCGCGTTTGAAGCTCGGGCGGTGGCGGGCCCTGCGGCTCCGCTCGGACCCGGGGGGACCTTCCAGGTGATACCTCCGGGTAGCCGGCCCTTTTATTGTTTCACCCGGTTTGGCCAGGTCCGAAATGCCAGAGGTGGTGTCTCTGCGGGCTATGACTACTGCTCCGGAGATTCGGGCGCGGCGTCCCTGGCGGCCCGAGATTCGGGGCGAGGCGACTATGTGCCGATCAAGTATGGCCAGGTCACCTGGTTGGGGGTGGAGACGCCGGTCTATCGCGGTGGCGTCGTGCCTTCCACGGTGGCGTCCCGTCGGGCTTCATTCGTGGGCTGGATCGGCATGTCCCTCGTGCCCAAGGTGGTCTTGGGCACCGCCCTGGAGGGCCACCCAGGCACGGCCGTCCAAATGAGCTACGGGGCTGGCACCTCCCAGGTGGTGTTCACCGACGGCAAGGCCCCGGCCAACGCCCAGCACGTCACGATCAACCTCCACAACGGCTGGACAGTGGAGAGCTTCGCCACCGTGACCGGCGGTGGGGTGTTCGCCGACGAGGGGGCGCTCGCCCTGCTCCTGGCCGGGATCGCCCTCAGCGTGCTGGTGGGCCTGCTGGGGTTCGTCCTGGGGACCAGCCGGGCCCGGGCCCTTGCCCTCGTGAGCGTGAAGACCGGCGAGCTGCGCCATCAGGCGTTGCACGACTCGCTCACCGGTTTGCCCAACCGCGAGCTCATCATGGACCGCATCGGCCAGCTCCTGGCCCGCAATCGTCGTAACGGCACCATCGCCAGGGCCATGTACGTCGACCTGGACGACTTCAAGAACGTGAACGACACCTTGGGACATGCCACTGGTGACCAGCTGCTCCTGGCGGTGGCAGAACGCCTTGTGGCCACCTTGCGAGACGCCGACACCATCGGGAGGATGGGTGGGGACGAGTTCGTGGTCCTGATCGAGGGTGGGAGCCTCCACACCCGCCCGGAGCTCGTGGCCGAGCGTCTGTTGGAGGTCATGCGCCAGCCCTTCGAGCTGGACACGGTGCCCATGCCGTTGACGGTCACCGCCAGCGTGGGCATCGCCATCGGCGACCGTAGCTCACCGGGCGAGCTGCTTCGCGACGCGGACGTGGCGTTGTACCTGGCCAAGGCGGCCGGTAAGAACTGCTATGAGGTGTTCCGGCCGGGGATGGACAACGACATCCGCCAGGGTTACGAGCTGGAGTTCGATTTGCGACGTGCCCTCGAGGACCGCCAGTTCCGCCTCGTCTACCAGCCCATCTACAACCTGGACGACCTCTCCTTGGTTGGTGTGGAGGCCCTGTTGCGCTGGGACCACCCGGTCCTGGGCTTGGTCCAGCCTGACAAGTTCATCAAACTTCTTGAGTCGAGCGGTCAGATCGTCCAAGTTGGGCACTGGGTACTGATCGAAGCTTGCCGGCAGATGGCGGCCTGGCATGCCCTGGGGGCAGTCATCGGGGTGTCTGTGAACGTCTCGGGCCGCCAGCTCGACTACGACGTGGTCGTCGACCACGTGCGTGAAGCCTTGGAGCTGAGCGGGCTCGATGCCGCCATGCTCACCCTCGAGGTCACCGAGACCGCCCTCATGCGCAATACCGAGACGGCGGCCCGTAGGCTCTCCGAGCTCAAGGCTCTCGGAGTCCAGTTGGCCATCGACGACTTCGGCACCGGGTACTCCTC
>PMLI01000162.1 GCA_003158835.1 Acidimicrobiaceae bacterium | reverse complement strand
GTCCTCCACGACCTCGGTTACGACGACGACCGCGCCTCCCGCCACCACCACGACCACCGCCCCACCGGCCGCCACCACGACGGGGCCGTCCGAGGCCTCGACCACGACCTCCACCACCGAGCCCGGGCTAACCCCGTCCACCACGACGTCGACAACCAGCCCGTCCGTCCCGCTTCCCCCGCTCACAGTCCCGACAAGCACGACGGCGCCGGGGTCGACGGGGTCGCCTACGCCGACCACGACCCGGCCGGCAACGACGACCCCGACTGCACCGACCACTACTCGACCGACGGCGACGCAGCCGCGAGCGACGCAGCCAGGAACAACCGGCCCGGCCACAACCGGCCCGGCAGCTGCTTCGACAACAACGACAACGACGACGGCACCAGCGCCGGCGCCCAGGGTGGCAACGACAGCACCGACCACGTCGCCACCGACGACGGCCTCACCCAGAAGGACGACCCCGACGGCGCCGACGGTGGCGCGCTCGACGACCACGACGTCAAAGCCGACGACGACTCTACCGACGACCACCCAGCCGGGAGTGGCGTCGCCGTCGAGCCCGGCCACGTCGTCCAGCACTACGACGGCCACCAGCCCGTCACCTCCCCCCACCATTCATCAGATGCCACCAGCCCTGGTAGCGGCGCCGGTGGTGTCAGCGCCCACCAGATTTCGAGCCGGCCAGATGGTGCGGCTTACGGGCGCCGGGTTCAGGCCCGCGAGCAGGGTCAAGATCGTCTTCGAGGCGTCCAGGCGGGTTGTCGTGGGCTCAGCCGTCATCAGGAGCAACGGGGATTTCGATACCTCGGTGGCGGTCCCGCACGCCACCCCTGGCCAGCACAAGTTCCAAGTCGTGGGGAAAGCGCCCTCCGGTCAGACGATGACCTGGGTCGAGCCTGTCACGGTTCTGGCCGGTCGCCCGATCGCGGCGGTGCGCGGGCCTGACCTGGCCGCGCCGGTCCTTCTTTTCCTCGCCGTTGCCTTCCCCCTGACGACCTGGGTGGTGCTCGAGTTCCTGGCGTTGCGCCGCCGTCGGGTCAGCGGGCGCGCCAGCGGCACCTGAGCGACCGCCTCTGGCGCCCCTGGCTGCGCTCGGATAGCCGAGTGCGCGATAATGTTCATGTGGGTGTGCGAGAGGACTGCCGCCACTACATCCAGCGCACCACCCAGGGCGGCGAGGTACTCCGGCGGTGCCGGCTCGGAGCAGCCGGGGAAAAACCCTTCGCCTGCCCCGAGGCATGCCTCTTCTTCGAAAACAGGGTGCTGTCGACGGCCGGCTGGACCAAGGAGCCCGACCAGCCCATGTCCAACACGGCGTTAGGGCTGGCGGGACTACCGCCTCCGGGGAAGTACAAGAAAAAAGGACGTAAGCCGCCCCGATGAGACGGCCCGCTGGGAAGGCCCGACGGGGCCCTGGACGCGCTTACGAGCTCAGCTTTCGACGGGCCCACCCAGCCAGTCGACCTTGATGCCGGTGGCGGTGAGCCACTCGACGCCTGAGTCGAGAGCCTCGCGCGTGCCGGTGAGCTCACAAACGATCCAGCCGGTGTGATCTTCGACGTTGGCGCGCCTTATGTTGGCGATCACACCGTGGTCCAGTGCCAACCGTGCTATCACCGGCTGGCTCACCAGGTCCTCTGGGAAGGTCAACTTCGCCTTTACAGATGTGGGGTTCATATAGCCATCTCCTGATCAGCCCTCACGGGCTCGTTCGCCGGCTGAGCCCCGTTCAAGTTGCCGGAGCGGAGGCCCTCCAGGTCGAGGGTGACGTAACGGTAGCCAGCCGCTTGGACAGCTCGCACGACTTGTTCCCGGCAGGCGGCGGCGCGCTCGATATCGGCCAGGGGAAGCTCGATGCGTGCCAGCTCGCCGTAGTGACGAACCCGCGACGCCCTGAACCCCAGCCCTGCCAAACCCGCTTCTGCTCTTTCAACCGCACTCAGTACGCCAAGGCTGACGGGGGTGCCGTAAGGAAGTCGCGATGCGAGGCACGCCGCCGCCGGCTTATCCCAGGTGCGCAGACCGAGCGAGCGCGACACCTCTCTGACATCTGCTTTGGTGAAGCCCGCCTCGACCAGGGGGAAAACGGCACCGGCGTCCCGGGCGGCCGCCTGGCCCGGGCGGTGATCGGAAAGGTCGTCGAGGTTGACGCCGAGAACGATTTGGGCGCCAGCACTCCGGCTCGAACGCGCATCCCCCTGTTCCTCGGCACCGGCTCGGCCAAACGCGGCGGCCACGGGGGCCAGGCACCGCATCAGCTCATCTTTGCAGTACCAGCACCGGTCGCGCCCATTGGTGACATAGCCGGGCCGGTCGGCTTCCCGTGACGTCACCTCGCGGTAGTTCAGCCCCCATTCCCTAGCCAGAGCCCGGCAATCAGCCAGCTCTGAACGGGCCAGTGACGCCGAGACTGCCGTCACCGCGACCGCGCCGTGAGGGCCCAGGACGTCGTTGGCCAGGAAGGCGAGAAGCGACGAGTCGGCACCGCTGCTGAAAGCGACGACCACCCTGCCCAGCCGGCGCAGGTCCTGGCGCAGCGCGCCGGTGTCACCCATGACGCCAGCCTGGCGCGGCCCGGCACAGCCGCTCGCGGCGCGCCGGGACGGGTACCTTTGCGCCGTTTTTCACAACGAAAGACCACAAATACCGAGGACCTCTTCCACCGGAGCAACAATTCCGGTGTAAAACGGCCCGAAGTCCGCGTACCTGGCCGATGCCTCGTCGAAGCGCATCGTATGCACGCATTCCTTCAAGTCGTCAGGCGTTGTGGCAAACAGCGTCACGCCCCACTCGAAGTCGTCCAATCCGGTCGAACCGGTGACCAGTTGAAGCACCCTCCCGGCAAATCGCCGGCCGCTGGCCCCGTGCTCGTGCATCAGGCCAAGGCGGCTCTCATAGTCCAGGCCGTACCAGTTGTCGGCCCCCGTCCGGCGCTTGGACATGGGGTAGAAGCACAGCGCCCGCTTGCCCTCCGGTGGGAGCTTGGGGTGCAGGCGGGCGTCGAGGCGATCAGCCGGCATCCCTCGCGCGTATTCGGAGACCTCCGTCAAGGACAGATAGGAGCCCACCAGTTCCAGCCCCGCCTCGATGAACGCCCCTTGGGCCCTGCGGAGGGCAACGAGGTCCGGGCTCAGCAGCATCAACCCGAGGTCGGCCTTGTGACCGAGCACGGCGAAGCACACCACCTGCAGGCCTGACTGCTCGGCGGTTTTAACGGCCTGCGTCATGGCGTCGGAGGCCGAACGCGCCGTCAACTTGTAGAACAAATGCAGCACACCCCAACTATCCCGGGGTACGAGGGCCTCAGTCACCTGGGGTCATTGTAGTGACCGCCCTCGCAAACCTCGGCCGGCCGTGGTTGACGCCACCGACTGATGACGCGAAAAGGCGCCCCACCCAGGGGCGCCTTTTCGGCCAGCTTGTCTGCCAGCTTCTCGCTGTCAGCCACAGAGGAGACTCAGTAGTCGTCCATGCCCCCGCCGCCGGCACCGGCGCCGACGGGCTGCTTCTCCTCGGGCTTGTCCACGATGACAGCCTCCGTGGTCAGGAACAGGCCGACGATGGACGCGGCGTTCTGGAGAGCAGACCGGGTAACCTTCACGGCGTCGATAACCCCTGCCTTGAACAGGTCCTCGTACTCGCCCGTGGCGGCGTTGAGGCCCTCGTTGACCGGCAAGTTGCGCACCCGTTCGACGACCACGCCGCCTTCCAGGCCGGCGTTGACGGAGATCTGCTTCAACGGCTCCTCCACCGCTCGGGCCACGATCCGTGCCCCGACGGCTTCGTCACCTTCCAGCTTCTCGGCCCTTTCCAGGATGGCGGCCTGAGCGCGCAGCAGGGCCACGCCGCCGCC
>PMLI01000578.1 GCA_003158835.1 Acidimicrobiaceae bacterium | reverse complement strand
GGACGGGGTAGGAGGGCCAACGTTCAGTTTGCGAGCGGTCCCCGGCACTGGGCCTCCCATTGTCCTGGCCATGGTCGCCGGGCGTCCTCCCTCAGCTCAGGACGAGGCGGCCATCGGCCCGGGCACAGCCAGGTCACTGGGAGCGCGGATCGGCCAGTGGGTCACGCTCGGGCATAGTGAGCGGGTGCGCCTTGTAGGCGAGGCGTTGTTCCCTTCCGACGTGCACTCTGAGTTCGACCAAGGGCTGTGGCTCACGGTCGCTAAGTTCGACAGCGTGGTCCCACCGTCCACGCCTTCGTTCGCTGACGAAGTACTGGCAGTGCGTTTCCCGAGCACAGGCAACCAGGAAAATCGGGCTCTGGCCGACGCCGAGGCAGACCTCCAGGGCACTCCTATCACCACCGGGCCTATCGGGCGCTTGACCATGAACCTCGGGGGCCCGGGCTCCGTCCTCGGCTCCGGCGTGGAACCAGCAGCCGTGCCGCTCGAGCTCACCAACCTGGAGGACCTCGCCCAGTTGCCGACGATCCTGGGAGCCTTCCTTGCGCTCCTGGCGTTGGTCGCCTTGAGCTACATACTTTTTACATCGGCCCGGGTACGCAAGGTTGAGCTCGCCGTCTTGAAAACCTTGGGGCTCGACCGCAGGTCCTCACGGGTTATCATCTTCTCGCAGGCGACCGCCATTTCTCTCGTTGGCTTGGTTGTCGGCATACCTCTTGGCGTAGCCGCGGCGCGCTGGGCCTGGGCGGCCGTGACCTCTCGGGTCCCTCTCGTGGACGTACCCCCTATATCGGTCCTCGTCGTGATCTTGACAGTCCCTGTTGTCTTGTTCGCTGGGAACGCTGTCGCTATCTGGCCCGCCCGAAAGGCGGCCCGCCGGAACCCTGCGGAGGCGCTCAGGTCAGAGTAGGTGACTGGCAACGGGGTGGTCCCATGAGGCTGGCAATACCAGCGCTGGCGCTCAAGCGGTCCTTTGTGGCTGGCAGGCGACACGTCTGCTAAGGCAAGTCAGACGCTCACCGTGGGCTTCGTCTCTAGGTAGACCGGTCTCAAGGTCCCCAGGGCAAGCAGCGCGGCGATGAAACACCTCCGGTCGGGGTGGTAGCACGACGTGTTTGGCACAGGCTGCCGCCCTTGTCGGCGGGGCCGACGGGGATCAGACTCGCCTCAGGAGGTCATCTTGGCGGTCGTCAGAATGGTATTCAAAGCAGAATTCGGCCATCGCTGGCGCTCGTGGATGTACTTGGCGCTTCTCGTGGCACTGGTGAGTGGGCTGGTGCTGGCCGGGGTCGCTGCAGGGAGACGAACAGCGTCTGCCTTTCCCCGGTATGTAACGGCCTACGGCTCCGATGCTGAGGTGTTCAGCTTCAAGCCGATCCCCACGATCGCGTCCCTTCCCGAGGTCGAGGAGTCGACGTCGGCCCTCATCCCGGCAAATGGTCCTCCGGCCTGTAGTGGGTGCCGGCTCCTGGCCAACCAGAACTTCGGGGTCGTGGGGCTTGCGCCGCAGGACCTCGCCGGTCGGGTGAAGTTGCTGTCGGGCCGCATGCCCGACCAGTCGAACCCCGCAGAGGTTCTGGCCTCGTACACGATGCAGCGCGACCTGGGTATCCACCTCGGCTCGCACATCCGCATCCGGTTCGCCTCGGGGAGGCAGCGGAATGAGGTCCTGAGCGGCGCCGAGATCACCCCTGACGGTCCCCTGTACGACTTCAGGGTGGTGGGTACCGAGGCGTCCGAGAATGAGTTCCCGGCCGCCAGCAGCACGAACTACAGCCTGTACACCACCAAGGCGTTCATTCGTTCTATCAACGACAGGACGGTCCTTTTCCATGCCGACTTCGTGCGACTTCGGCATGGAGCCGCCGACCTTCCCCGCTTCCAGGCCCAGGCCCGCCAGGTCGGCGCCCTGGGTCTCACCGATCTCGACACCACTGCGGCCGCCGTCACTTCGTCCATCCGACCGCAGGCGGTGGGCTGGTGGATCCTTGCCGCGCTGACCGCCTTGGTTGGGCTGATCGTGTTGGCCCAGGCCCAGAGTCGTCAGGCGTCGATCGAGGAGCCCGTGTACGGCACGCTACGCACGTTAGGGGTCACGGGGCGGCAGCTCTTCTTGGTGGGAATGGCCAGGACTGCAGCGATCGGCGTCATCGGCGTCGCCGGCGGTATATTGCTGGCCTACGGGCTGTCGAGCCTCACGCCGGTAGGTGAGGCGCGACTTGCCGAACCGACGAACGGGCTCGCCTTCGATACTTGGGCGCTCCTGGTCGGAGGCCTGGTGTTCTTGGCCGTCCTCCTGGCTCTGGGCGTCCGGCCCGCTGTCACGGTCGCGAGGGTGGCCCGGACCGGCGGCCGAAACCGCACGCAACTTCCGTCTCGGGCCCTCGGCCTTCTGGCCGAATTGGGCGCATCCCCGAGCACACTGATCGGCGTTCGCCGCGCCATCCAACGCGGTGGCGGCCGTTCCACTGTCCCGGTTGGCTCCGCCCTCGTGGGTTCTATCCTGGCCGTGACCGCACTGTGTGCCACCGCAGTCTTTGGGTCCAGCCTCACCCACCTGATTACGACACCCTCCCTCTACGGGCAGCCCTTCAATCTCGACATCAGCGTCAACAGCACGGGTACGCCGGCTCAGGCCGAGCAGCTGGTTGACGACATCGAGCAGGAACGGACCGTCACGGGGATCACCGCTGGCCTCTCGGGCGACGTCAGCATCAACGGCCATACTGTGGCCGCTCTGGGGGGACAATCGCTCCGAGGGCCGCTGCTCTTGACGACGATCACCGGGCGGCTCCCCGACGCACCCGACGAGGTCACGATGGGGGCGGCGACGTTACGGGAAGTTGGGGCTCACGTCGGATCCGTCGTACAGGTGTCGGTACCTGACGCTCACGGTGGGACCAGGACTTCGACATATCGGGTGGTCGGAGTCACAGTTTTCCCACCCGACTTCGGGACCGGCGGACTGGGCACCGGCGCCGTCTTCGACTTCGCCGGGTTCGGTGCCCAATGTGCGCCGGGGACGGAGCCCAGTCGGTGTGCCATCGACGAGACCTACAGCGGCGCGGGCGTGATCCTCGTGCAGATCGTATCGAGCGTTGCCGGACGATCAACGCTCAACAGGTTGGTCGCCAATTACCAGGGCGATGTCGGGCTCCCGACGGCGCCGACCAATCTTGTCAACTTCGGCCAGGCCGTGAACTTCCCCATGATCCTGGGCTCGGTCCTCATCGTCTTCGGGGTGGCCACGCTCCTGCACGTGCTGGTGGTGAGCATCACCCGACGGCGCCATGTCACCCGCCAGCATCATGGGACCACCCTGGCGCCACAAACATGGGACCACCTCGGGCTTGCACGACCGGTCGAGCACCATGATCCCGGTCCTGTAGGTAACTGTCAAGTACCCCTGGTCCCGGTGTTTTGTCAGAGCAGGCCGTCACCGAGAAGGGCGGTCAGCTGAGCGGCCAGTGTGTCGGCGGCGGTGCGGGTCAGGCCGATCGTCACGATGACCGAGCGCTGCCCCCGGCGCAGGCGGACCATCCATGCACGCGCGCGGGGGCGGCCTCTGGAGCTGGCCGAGCCGAAGTCGACTTCCACGCTGACGGGCTCTGGCCGGGCTCCCTGGGCGGCCCGGTGGGAGCGGGCCCGGCACGCCGGCGAGCAGATCCTTAACACGGGCGGCCAGTGGTAGCCCGCGCCAGGACCTGAGGGCAGCCAGGCGCCTCGCAGGTCGCTTCTCCTGGCGTTTCGTAACGTAACGGAACCCCAGTGGGCCCCGCTTCTGGCCGAGCAGTCGGCTGTCGTGCTTGCCCCTCCGGCTTGGTGGTGCTCGGCTCGGTCATGAGCGTTCCCTTTTGTCCGGACCGCCGGGCCGGACGAGGGAAGGCTTTTCCTTGCGCCGGTAGGACTCTCCCTCGATGACGAGCTCGAACGCGGCGCTTTGCAGCCGGTCTATCGCCGACTGGGCCAGCATCGGGTCGGCCATGACCGCCAGCCACTCGCTCGGGTCGCGGTTGGATGTGACCACCGTCGACGCCCGGCGGTGGCGCTCAACCACAAGGGCGTAGAAATCGGCGGTTTCTGTTTGGTCGAGCCCTTGTAGCGCAAAATCGTCGATTATGACCAGCTCGGTGGAAACGAGCCTGCGCACCTCGGCGTCGTAGGTCCCGTCCAGCCGGCACGCCTTCAGGCGTTTGAAGAGCCGGTCGGCCCGCTCGAAGTGCGCCCGGACGCGCCGGCGGCAGGCGATGTGGCCGAGGGCGGTGGCGAGGAACGTCTTGCCGACACCGACGGGCCCCAAAATGAACGCGTTGTGGGTGTCTTCGACAAACCTCAGCGTCACCAGCTCGTCCAGCACCGCTTTGTCGTAGGTGATAGCCGCCGAGGCGTCCCAGCGTTCCAGGGTCATCTTGGGGTCNNCCTCGTCGGCCAGCACCATGGCCAAGAAATCGAGGTGCGATATCGAAGAGGACCGTGCCAGCGCGGCCCTTTCGGGCAGGGTGTCCATCACTTGGCCCAGGCGGAGCCGGCGCAAAAGCGAACGCAACTCTGGGGAAATAGAGGGGGCAGGCTGGGTCATCGGGCCTGGCCCTTTGCCTTGAACTCGGAGGGGTGGCGGGCAAAACGCCCGGCGACCACGTTGGCCGGTGCCGCCCCAGTCCCGTCTTGGTCCTCGGCCTCCTTGGCCCGCTCGATCATCCGGCTTATGAGGTTGACGTTTATTGCCTCGGCCTCGAGCGCCTTGGAGCAGGCGGCCTCGACCCGCTCGGGGCCCCACTTCTTCACCAGGCCGAGCAGCCTGTACGCTTGCCTCATTTTGGTCCACGGCAGCGGGCAGGCCATGAGGGCTTCCAAGAAGGCGCCTATTGCCTCACCTTTATCGCGCCCGAGCGCCACTAGGTGGTCGATGTCGCGCATGGCGTAGGCAGTGCGCTCGCTGGGCAGGTCGGCCGGGTCGGTCGAGCGCCCCCCGGGGGCTTGGCGGGGATGGACCTTTATGAGCTCGCCCTTGGAATAGAACTTCACCGTCTTTGAGTCAGCGCGCGCCGATACCCGCCTGCCGACCATGTCGTCGCCCGGTATCGAGTAGATCGCCCGGAGGACCTCGACGTGTTCTCTTAACTTAAAAGAGAGC
>PMLI01000080.1 GCA_003158835.1 Acidimicrobiaceae bacterium | reverse complement strand
AGCAAGACCAGCCCCTCGCGCACGCTGGCCTGGTCGTCGGCCACGATGACCCGCAGTGACGTCGCCCCCTGGCTCATTGCGGGACTTCGGCGCTGACGACCCACCTGTCACCGACCGGCCCGGCATGCAGCGAACCATTGATGAGACGGAGCCTTTCCCGCATACCCCCCAAGCCGTAGCCACCGTTCGCCGTTTCCAACGTGCTCCCGCTCGCGCCCATCCCTCCCGCCAGGGAGTTGCTAACGGTCAGCGCCGTGCGGCCGTCCTCGAAGTCGAGGCGGACATCGACCGGCTGCTGAGGCGCGTGCTTGGCCGTGTTGACAAGGGCTTCCTGGGCGGCGCGGGAGAGGGCCAAGCCGGCGTCGGGCGATAGCGGCCGGGGTGTGCCCGTCACCGCCAGGCTCACCGGTGCCCGGTGCCGTTGTTGATGGGCGGCGCTCAACTCGGCCAGCCCTTCAGTCAGTGGAGGTGTGTTGTCGTGCAGGGCGCGCAACGCCCGCCGGGTCTCGGTGAGCCCGTCGGTGGTCATGCGCTGAGCCTGGTTGAGCAGTTCGACGGCGCGCTCGACGTTGGCCTGGTCCGTGAGCACCGCCCGCGCCGCCTGTACCTGCACGCTCAGGGCGCCGAGGGAATGGGCCAGCACATCGTGGATCTCGCGGGCGATGCGGTTGCGCTCTTCCAGGGCTGCAGCCCGGGCGTGCTCTTGGCGCAGCTGCTCCGCGTTGGCCAACAAGGTGGCCGACTGCTCGGCTTGGACGCGGTAAACCCGCAATAGACGTCCGGAAAACACACTGAGCATGAGGATCAGCGGGTACCCGACCACCCCCCAGGGGCCTACGCCGTAGGCCAGGCCGACGGTGGCGATGGCGACGGCGCCGACAGCGGCGATGGCACTCGCGGCTCTCAGGCTCAAAACGGCTCCCAGCCAGCTCATGGCGATGCTGGCCAACAGGCTCATCGGGCCGCCGTTGGCGGCCAGCGAAGTCAGCCCGCACAGGACAGCCATGGCCCCGGCCGACCACAGCAGTACGGGCCATAGCCTGGGCCTGGCCGCTGGCCACCAGTCACATGTCGTCCACAGGAGGATCGTCAGCGCCGCTACGGCGAAGGCGGCGCCTTCCCACACGCGGTCCCGCCAGATCACGCCCGAGGCATCCATCACGGCGGCACCAACTACGGCGAAAGCGCCGGCTCGCACGCCGAAGGCAATGGCGCGCTGAGCAGGTACGTCCCTGCCTGGCCACCAGGGTGTCGTACCGCTCACAGTCTCCTCGCTGTGCAACCGAAGGCCTCCAACTACCAGTCTGGACCACTTTGGCGCGCCCGGGGCACGCGCTCCACTAAAAACGCTATTGGCCCGGCGGCCCGAGCGCATCGGAGCGGCGGTTGGGCCCTGGTATTAACTTCGACCTCTGGGCCTCGTACCGGAAGCCAACCCGCAGGCTGACGACAGGCCCCGGGCCGGTGGGGAGACTTGTCTCATGACGACGCTCAACCAAAGCCCTGCCGAAGCTACGGCCGCCCAGGCTTCGCCGGCCGCCCAGGCCGTGGGGTTGCGTAAGACCTATGGGACCGGCGGCGCTGAAGTGACCGCCCTGGCCGGGGTGGACGTGGCCTTCGCCCGCGGCCACTTCACGGCCGTGATGGGGCCGTCCGGGTCCGGCAAGTCCACGCTCATGCACTGTATGGCCGGCCTCGACCGGCCGACGGCCGGCCAGGCGTTCATCGCCGGCCTCGACATTGGCGGCCTCGACGACTCGGCCCTCACCAAGTTGCGCCGCGACCGCGTCGGCTTTGTGTTCCAGTCGTTCAACCTCGTGCCTACCTTGACAGCCCGGGAGAACATAACCCTGCCGGTGGACCTGGCCGGCAAGAAGGTCGACAGCGACTGGTTCGATTACCTGGTGGGCCAGCTCGGCATCGCCGGGCGCCTGTCGCACCGGCCCAACGAGATGTCGGGCGGCCAGCAGCAGCGGGTGGCCTGCGCCCGGGCCCTGGTCAACCGCCCCGAGCTCATATTCGCCGACGAGCCCACGGGCAACCTGGACTCCAATGCCTCGGCCGAGCTGCTCGGCTTCCTGCGCCGCTCGGTGCAAGAGCTCGGCCAGTCCATCGTCATGGTGACCCACGACCCCGGCGGGGCGGCCTTCTCCGACCGTGTCGTTTTCCTCGCCGACGGCCAAGTCGTGGGCGAGCTGTACCAGCCCACGCCGACGAGTGTCCTCGACCAGATGAGCAGGCTAGGCGCCCAATCCGACCCGGAGCTGGGGGCCTGAGATGCGCAACGTGACCCTGAAGGGCATCCTCGCCCACAAGCTCCGGTTGGCGCTCACTTGCCTGGCCATCGTTATCGGCGTGACCTTTGTCTCGGGCACCTACGTCCTCACCGACACGCTCCACAACACCTTCTACGCCCTGGTCGGCACCATCTTCCACAAGATCGACTTCCAGGTCCGCGGCGCGGCCCAGTTCCCGACCACTGACGCGGCCAACGCCGTGCGCAACCCGGTCCCAGAGGCGCTCGTGGACGAGATCCGCCGGGTGCCCGGGGTGGAAGCGGCCGACGGTGTGGCCGACGGCTACGCCCAGTTCGTCTCGCGCACCGGGAAGCCCATCGCCACCGGAGCCGAGCCCACCATCGGGGAGAGCTTCGACCCCGACTCGCGCACCTCCGAGCTACACATCGTGCAGGGCCGCCCGCCCACGGGGCTGCACGACGTCGTGATGGACGCGGGGACGGCCAAGAGCCACCACTTCAGCGTCGGCGAGCAGGTCGGGGTCATCTTGACAGGCGCGACCCAGACCTTCACGATCACGGGCATCGCCCAGTTCGGGACGGCTGACAACCTGGCCGGCGTGACATTCGCAGCCTTCACGCTCCCAGAGGCGCAACAGGCCTTTGACGAGGTGAGCGAACTGGACCATATCAACGTCGTCACAGTCCCCGGCGCCAACAGGGCGGCCGTGCAGCAGGCCATAGCTCGGGAGCTCCCCCACGGGGTAGAGGTAGTCACCGGCCAGACCGTGCTCGACGAACAGACGAGCTCGATAAACCAGGACCTGTCGTTCTTCTCCACCGCCCTGCTGGTGTTCGCCTTCATATCGCTTTTCGTCGGCGGGTTCACGATCTTCAACACGTTTTCCATCACCGTCGGCCAGCGCACCCGTGAGCTCGCCCTGCTCCGGGTAGTGGGCGCCAGCCGGCGCCAGGTGTTCCGCTCCGTGCTGGCCGAGGCGGCCATCGTGGGCGCGGCGTCGTCGCTGGTGGGCACTGGGCTCGGCGTGCTGGCCGCGATCGGGTTGGAGGCGCTCATGAGCGCGCTCGGCTACACGCTGCCGGCCGGCCCCATCGTCTTCGAACCCCGCACAGTCATTGTCGCCTTTGCCGTCGGTATCGGCGTAACGGTCATCTCGGCGGTCGGGCCGGCTCGCCGGGCTGTGCGTACCGCCCCTGTGGCGGCCATAACCGACCGCCAGGATGCCAGAGACGTTTCCTCCCGGCGCCGGCTCATCTCGGGCGCCGCCGTCGGCCTGGTTGGCGTGGTCGCCCTGGCCGCGGGGCTGGCGCTGCCGAAGGTCGGCCTCGTCGGGCTGGGGGCTGCCTGCATCTTCACCGGCACCGCCATACTGGCCCCCGCGGTGGCGCGGCCGCTGTCGAGCGTCATCGGGCGGCCGCTAGCCAGGCTGGGGGGCGTCCCCGGTCGCTTGGGCCGGGAGAACTCGATGCGCAGCCCCCGACGGACCGCCTAGACTGCCTCTGCCCTCATGATCGGCATTGCCCTGGTGTCGGCCATGGCGGTGTTCGGTGCTTCGGTGTCGGGCTCGGCCACCAGCAGCGTCGACGACGCCATTAAGGCCGACCTGATCATCACGGCCAAGGCCAGCGGTTCGGGTTCGTTCAGCCCCGGCCTGGCCCGAACGCTCACCGAGCTTCCCGGTGTCAATGCCTCATTGATCGCCTATGGAGGCCAGTTCGAGATCCGCCAGTCGGTCGAGTCGATGAAGGGAGTGTCGACCGAGGGCATCTCCCGGACCGTGATCCTGAACATGACGGCCGGCAACGCTCGCGCTGCCCTCGACGCCGGCGAGCTACTGATCGACTCCAACACGGCGAAGTCCGACCACCTGAGCGTCGGCGGCACCGTCCCGGTAAAGTTCGCCCTGACCGGCGCGTCCACCATGACGATAGGCGGCATCTACAAGGCCAACGACCTGATCGGCAGTTATTTGGTCGGCGAGGGTTTTTACCTGTCCCATTACCAGGATCCCATGCCCGGCGCCGTCCTGTTGAACGCGGCCCAGCCCCAGGCGGTCCAAGCAGAGGTGCAAAAAGTGCTGGCCCCGTACCCGACCGTGCAGGTGCAAACGCGAGCGCAGTTCGAAAATGCCGCCGTGTCCAGTGTGAACCAGCTCCTCACCCTGATATACGCCCTGCTTGCCCTGGCCGTGTTGATCGCCCTCATCGGGGTGGTGAACACCCTCATGCTCTCGGTCTTCGAACGTACCCGCGAGATCGGCTTGCTGCGCGCGGTCGGGATGAGAAGGCGCCAGGTCCGGGCCATGGTGCGCAGCGAATCGGTCATACTGTCGGTTTTTGGCGCCGTCCTCGGCATCGTGGTCGGCACTGGGATGGGCGTGGCCCTGGTGCTGGCGCTCCAGCTAAACACGACGGCCGTACCGGTGACCAGCCTGGCGGTGTTCTTGGTGCTCTCCGCCGTCCTCGGCCTCGTTGCGGCCACCTGGCCGGCGCGCCGGGCCGCCAAGCTGGACGTGCTGTCGGCCATCGCCACGGAGTGATGCGCGAAAGGGCCGCCGTGGTTGCCTGAAAGGGCAATTACGGTGACCCTAAAGTGAGGCCGGGCGGCTTCAGGTACCACGAATGCGCTGCGCCAGCTGTCGGTTCTACGGAGCCGACCAGGTCGACGCGGCCCGCCTCATAGCAGCGCTGCGCCAGATTGGGGCCCCGCTCGCCGAGATCAAGACCATCCTCGACGTGGAGCCGGGCATGGCGGCCGACCGGGTCGCCGACTACTCCGGGTGGAGGCCGAGCACGCGGCCCGACGGGACCTGTCTGACTTCGTCGTCAAACGACTACACGGGAAGAGGCCAGGCGGCCAGACGAGCGCTGTGCAGTGGCAGCTCGTCTCGGAATCTCTCCACGCATGGGGCAAGGAGCGAGGCGTCGGCCGGGCCAGCCGGGCCCTGCCCAGGTTCAATGCCATAACGCTTCGTCGGTCTCCCGGCGTTATGGGCGAACGATCTGGCGCCACTTTTACCGGCTCCAGATGTCTTGGTCCACGCCCGAGCCGTCGATCGGCACGCGTCGGGTCTCCGGGAGCGGAGCAGTGAGGCATCGCATAACGGCTGATCTGCGCTGGGAGAAGGTGGGGCGGGCTCGTCCATATCCGGCTCGGCCGAGGACGTAGGGACTGGGTAGCACCTGTCGCGCAGGAAAGCTGCGTGCTCGGCTGATGGGGCCAAGGGCCCTTGTCCCGACCGCGCTCAGGGGACGAGGATGCGTCGGTGACCTGGAAGGACCATCTGGGTGCTGACCCGTTGCCGTGGCTGCTAGCTGAAGACACGCCTGCGCCGCGGACCGCGACCCTCCAACACCTGCTGGACCGGCCATCCAACGACGCCGAAGTCGTTGTGGCTCGAAAGGCGGCGATGGGCGCCGGCCCCATCCGGTCGATACTGGAGGCCCAGGACCCTGAAGGGTGGTGGGCCAAGCCGGGTGGCGGCTACGCCCCCAAGTACACCGGGACGGTTTGGCAGCTGATCTTCCTGGACCAGCTCGGCGCGGACGCAGCTGACTACCGCGTCCAACGAGCGTGTGACTACGTGCTCGACCACGCACAGTGCGTGTCGGGTGGCTTCGGCGCATCGGGCGTCAAGGGCAACGGCCGGCCCCCTCCGTCGCGAGCAATCCACTGCCTCAACGGCAACTTGGTGCGGGCCCTGATCGGGTTCGGCCGGCTCGATGATCCTCGGCTTCAGCGGGCAGTGGACTGGGCGGCCCGCTCCATAACCGGCAGCGGTGCCGAGCGCTACCACCCCTCCGGCACCACCGGACCGGGCTTCGCCTGCGCACCAAACGACAAGAAGCCTTGCGCGTGGGGGGCCGTCAAGGAGCTTCGCGGCCTGGCTCGCATCCCTGTGCGTCGGCGCGGCTGGCTCGTGCAAGACGCCATCGACCAAGGCGTCACCTTCCTTTTGTCTCACGACCCAGCCGTGGCCGACTACCCGATGCCTTCGGCCGACGCCCGGCCGTCACGGGCCTGGCTCCAGCCGGGGTTTCCCTCCGGCTACGTGGCCGACGTACTCGAGAGCCTCGAGGTGCTCGCTGCGCTCGGGCACGCCAGAGATCCCCGGCTGGCTAACTCGTTCCGCTGGCTCGAGCAACAGCAGGACCACGGACGCTGGGCCAACCGGTACGCGTACAACGGCAAGACAGTCGTTGACATCGAAGTGGACCGACATTTTTTGCCCTTGGTATGAGCGCAGAAGGTCGCCTCGGCGCTGAAGTGGCATGTGCGCTAGTTCTGCGTCGCAGCGCAAGCCAGACTCTCCCGGGCAGAGGTGCCGATAACCCTCGTTATCTGCTCGGCTTTGCCCTGTCGTCCACGGAGGGCGGAGGGCAGACAGACGAGATGTTCGGCTCGACCTCTCAGTGCCGTTAGATCTTCGGTGGGGCGGAGGAGCCCCACCCACCCATAGCGACGCGAGGAAGCTCTCCTGGGCAACTGGAAGTCGAACGTCAGGCTCGGCTCCACCTGCGCGACAGCGCGTGGTAGAAACGGTCGTCGTGGAGCAACGGATCAGTCTCATAACGCTCGGGGTCTCCGACCTGCGTCGCGCTCGCTCCTTCTACGAGGCGCTCGGTTGGGCCGGCGCTCAGCAGCCCGACGACGAGGTCTGCTTCTTTCAAGCCGGGGGAATGGTTTTCGGGCTTTGGACTGGCCTGGCAGGTCATGGCGCGCCGGGCATCGAGCTGGCCTACAACGTGCGGTCACCCAAGGAGGTCAGCGAGGTTCTGGCCGAGGCGGAACGCGCCGGAGGTTCGATCGTGCGCAAAGCAGCCATCGCTGACTGGGGCGGAACATCAGGAAGCTTTGCCGACCCGGACGGCTATGTCTGGGAAGTGGCGCACAACGCTGGCTGGGCCATCGCCGACGATGGCTCGATTCGCATCTAGAGCCGAACGTCCATGCCGGGTTGAAGGCGAGACAAGGCGCCGCGCCCTACTCGGCAGCATCGATCTGGGCCGGCACCCCTCCAGCCGTCCCCCACCTGGATGGAAGTCCATGAAGTGCTTCTTCCGGGCAGGGCAGCTCTCGATGTGCAGAAGTGCAAGTCTGACCCTCGACGGCTCCAGGGTGGTCAGTTCTCTGTGTGGAGAAGTGCAAGTATTGTCGCCCGCCAGCATCATGGGACCACCCTGGCGCCACAAACATGGGACCACCTCGGGCTTGCACGACCGGTCGAGCACCATGATCCCGGTGCCTATAGGTAGCTGTCAAGCGCACCAGGTGTGGCCCTGGTCAGGGCTGGCCGCCACCGAGCAAGTCGGTCAGCTGGGCAGCCAATCTGTCGGCGGCAGCGCGGGTCAGGCCAATGGTCACGATGACTGACCTCTGCCCCCGGCGCAGCCGGACCATCCATGCACGCTCGGGGGGCCGGCCCCTGGAACTTGCGGAGCCGAGGTCGACCTCCACGCTGACCGGCTCTGCCCGGGCACGTTGGGCAGCCCGGTGGTAGCGGGCCCGGCACGCCGGCGAGCAGAACCGGGCCGGGCGGCCGGTGGTGGCCGGCTCCAGGGCCTGGGCGCAGCCTGGCCCCTCACAAGTCGGCTCTCCCGGTGTTGCGTAACGTAACGAAACCCCCGGCTGTGCGTGCTGGCTCCCGGGTTGATGGGTACCTTGACCGTTCATGACCGTGGCCCATCGCTCGGGTGCGAGCCAAGGGACGGCTTCTCCTTGCGCCTGTAGGACTCTCCCTCGATGACGAGCTCGAACGCGGCGCTTTGCAGGCGGTCGATCGCCGACTGGGCAAGCATCGGGTCGGCCATGACCACCAGCCACTCGCTCGGGTCGCGGTTGGAGGTGACCACCGTTGACGCCCGGCGGTGGCGCTCGACGACAAGGGCATAGAAATCGGCGGTTTCTGTCTGGTCGAGCCCCTGGAGAGCGAAGTCATCGATAATGACCAGCTCGGTGGCTACAAGCTTGCGCACCTCGGCGTCGTAGGTCCCGTCCAGCCGGCACGCCTTCAGGCGTTTGAAGAGCCGGTCGGCCCGCTCGAAGTGCGCCCGTACCCGCCGCCGGCAGGCTATGTGGCCGAGGGCGGTGGCGATAAAGGTCTTCCCGACGCCGACCGGCCCGAGCACCAAGGCGTTGTAGGCGTCCTCAACGAAGCGCAAGCTGACGAGCTCGTCCAGCACCGCCTTGTCGTAGCTGACGGCGGCGGAGGCGTCCCAGCGCTCCAGGGTCATCTTCGGGTCGAGGTGGGCGGCGCGGGCGCGCACCGACGCCGAGGTGCGGTCGCGCCTTGTCACCTCGTCGGAAAGCACCATGGCCAAGAAGTCGAGGTGCGATATGGAAGAGGACTTAGCCAGGGCGGCCCGCTCGGGCAGGGTGTCCAGCACCTGGCCCAGGCGCAGGCGGCGCAAAAGTGAGCGCAGTTCTGGGGGAACAGATGGGGCGGGCTGGGTCATCGGGCCTGCCCCTTTGCCTTGAACTCCGAAGGGTCACGGGCAAAGCGGCCAGCGACGATGTTCTTGGGCGCCTCGTCTTTAGCGGCCCCGGCTCCCTCGGCTTCCTTGGCCCGCTCGAGCATGCGGCCGATCAGGTTGACGTTCACCGCCTCGGCATCGAGCGCCTTGGCACAGGCTGCCTCCACCCGCTCGGCGCCCCACTTCTTCACCAGGCCGAGCAGCCGGTACGCCTGGCGCATTCTCGTCCACGGGAGAGGGCCAGCCATGAGGGCTTCGAGGTAGGCGCCTATGGCATCGCCTTTTTCGCGCCCGAGGGCCACCAGGTGGTTGATGTCGCGCATGGCATAGGCAGTCCGCTCAGAGGGCAGGTCGGCCGGGTCGGTCGAGCGCCCGCCGGGGGCCTGGCGCGGGTGGAGCTTTACCAGCTGGCCCTTGAAATAGAACTTGGCCGTCTTTGAGTCCACCCGGGCATGCACCCGCTTGCCGACCATGTCGTCACCAGGTATGGAGTAGATCGCCCTGAGCACCTCGACATGTTCTCTTAACTTAAAAGAGAGC
>PMLI01000402.1 GCA_003158835.1 Acidimicrobiaceae bacterium | reverse complement strand
GCGGGCCTGGTGTTCTCGGGGAGAGGCCGGTCGTGACGGCACTGGTACAGCAAGCCGACCGTGGCCGTACCCTGAGCGCCGAAGCCGCCGCCGCCCTGGCCGGGGCGGGCGACCTGGCCCGGCAGCGCCGGTTGCCCCTGGTGCTTTCACTGGCGTCGTCCGGCTCCGATCTCGGCGAAGGTGCCTCCGCCCTGGACGGCTGGGGTCGGGTGGCACGCGCCCTGGTTGCCTGCTCGGGCGCAGTGCCGGTTGTCGTGATCGTGGACGGGCCGCTGCTCTCCGGCCCGTCTCTATTGCTCGGCCTGGTCGACGCGGTCGTGATGACGGCCCGGGCGCTCTCGTACGTCTCCGGGCCGGCGGCGGTGGCCGAGCTGACTGGTGTCCCGGTGCAGCCGGCCCAACTAGGGGGCGCGTCCGTCCATGCCGCCCGGTCGGGACTGGCCACGCTGTTGGCCCGGGACGGCGCCGGCGCCCTGGATCTGGCCAGCCACCTGCTCGGTTTCCTCCCGGCACACTGCGACGAGCTCCCGCCCTTCTTACCGTCCGGGGATCCCGCGTCCCGGGCCACTCCCGAGCTCCGCAAGGTCGTGCCCACCACCGCCACTGGGAGTTACGACGTCCGTAAGGTCATTGCCGCGGTGGCCGACGACGGCGAGGTCCTCGAGTTGCGCCCAGCGTGGGCACCTCAGCTGGTTACGGCCTTGGTGCGTGTTGCCGGCCAAGCCGTCGGGGTGTTGGCCAACCAGCCTCAGGCCATGGCCGGGACTCTCGACATTGCCGCCTCCCAGAAGGGAGCGCGATTTGTCGGCTTCTGCGACTCGTTCAACCTCAACCTGCTGACGATGGTGGACACGCCCGGCTTCATGCCCGGCCGCGACCTCGAGTGGCGGGGGATGATCCGTCACGGGGCCGAGCTCGTGTTCGCCTACGCGGAGGCGACCGTGCCGCGTGTCTGCCTTGTGCTCCGCAAGGCCTACGGGGGCGCCTACATCGTGATGGACTCCAAGGCCATGGGCAACGACCTGTGCATCGCCTGGCCCAGCGCCGAGCTGGCCGTCATGGGGGCCGAGGGCGCCGTTCGCATCGTCCACCGGCGAGCCGACGAGCAGACCCGGGCGACGTTGGTCGAGGAGTACCGGGACAGGTTCCTCAATCCCTACGTGGCGGCCGAGCGGGGGTTCGTGGACATGGTCATCGACCCGGCCGAAACCCGCCAAGCGGTGGCGTGCGGCTTTGACACCCTCCGGACCAAGCGCGAGCACCACGTGGCCCGCAAGCACGGCAACAGTCCTCTCTAAAGTCTCTTTGGGTCTAAAGTCTCTTTGCGCCCTTGGACTTGACCGGTCGCTCTGGCCGGACCGTCAGTTGGAGCGGCCGTCGTTGTGACCGGCGGCGGCCATGGGACCATGACCCGGGTGTAGGACGAGCCAGCGCGCCCGTGGCGCCAGCCGGGTACGCCGGGACGAGCTGACCGAGGGCACCGTTCCGCTGGCGGTGAGCCAGCCGCGGCGGCGGAAGAAGACGATAAGCGCTATGACCGTGAGCACCTGCAGCCCGAGGCCGGCCCCGAGGAAGACGGAGAGGCCGCCCAGGCGTGCCACCAGCCAGCCGAAGTTCTGGCCGAAAAAGCCGGTCAGAAAGCTGAGAGGCAAGAAGATGGTGGCGATGATGGTGAGTTGCTTCATGACCACGTTGAGGCGGTTGGACACGGTTGACAAGTGCGTGTCGAGGGCACCTGTCATCAGGTCACGGTAGCTGTCGACCAGGTCGCTGACCCTGATGAGATGGTCGTAGACATCACGGAAGTAGCGCTCGTAGTCGGGTGTCATGCCCGGCAGGGCGTCTGCGGCGACCAATGTGGCGAACACATCGCGCTCGGGGGTGACCACTTTGCGCAGGGCGATGAGGGAGCGCTTCATGTCGAACAGCTGCCCGAGCTGAGCCTCCGTCGGTGCCTTCAGGATTTCGTCCTCCAGCTCGTCGATCTGATCGTCAAAAGTAGCCAGGACGGGGAAATAACCGTCCACCAACATGTCCACCACCCGGTAAAGGACCATGACATGGCTGGTTTGCTGGGCCGAGCCCATTTGCATGCGCCGTAGCACTTCGGCCATGCCGGGGCACGGGTGCTGGTGCACGGTCACGAGGTAGTTCTGGGCGCAGAAACAGTGGACCTCGATCAACCGGCCCTCCGGGGACGGTCCGTAGACGACCAGAAGGGCGTACTCCTCGTAGGAATCCAGCTTTGGTCGCTGCCCGAAATGCTCGGCGTCCTCGAGAGCCACGGGGTGGAACCGGAAGGTGTCTCGCAGCAGCCGGTACTCGGGGGTGCTCTCGTCCCCGCTGCAACGGTCGAGCCAGAAAGGCACCGACGAGCTGAGCAGGCGCTCGACTTCCTCTGGGCCGAGATCGAGATCGTTGCCGTCCATCGTCACCAGGTGGCCGTCCATTTTCGTCCTTTGAGAAGATTGGGTGGGGGCGGGGAGGGTCGAGCTCCCGGCGCGCAGATTAAAGGAGCGCCACAGAGAGTGGCCGTGTTGGGCTCGACTGGGCTTGAGCAGGGCTTTTGTTGCCAACGGAACGGCTCCGTAGGTGGCAATCTGACCCTATAGGACCCAGTTGTTGCACCAAATGTTGCACTGGTTCAGCCCCCTTCCTTCCCCGCGGTGTCCGGCGCAACGTTAGTCCGGGCGTCCTCGATAGCTAGCCGCGCTTGCCGTGGTGACGTACTTGACGGCCAGGTTCCAGACCCCGGCGCGTCGGCCTGCTGGTAGGGCCGCCCGCAACGAAGCAGGGCGAGCCAGTCACGTGCCGGCGCTAATGTCTCGGCGCTCGGCCCTCGGCGATCGCCCTCGCCTCACGGGCGACACGGCGGGCCTCACCGAGGGGGACGGCGGTTCGCGCCGCGTCGGTGGACGCGGCGAGCACGACAGCCGCGGCAGTCGCCGAGTCTGTGCGCCAGCCGGCATGCGCGACCACGGGGCGGGCGTCGGTCCGGGTGCAGACCCAGCGCCCGACCTCTGCGCCAGCGATGGTGCGGCTACTTGTAGCCCCCCGTTCGGGCCTCGGCGGTGCACCCTGGGCCAACAACGGCCGATGCGTCACGCCGACGGTAGGGATCCCGGTCACGGCTCCGAGGTGCACCGCCATGCCGGCGCGCCGGGCATGGTCGCGGCCGGTGGCATCGACGAGCAGCAGCTCTGGGCGGCAGTGAAGGGCAGAGACGGCAGCGGTGAGGAGCGGCCCCTCCCTGAGCGCCAGTAGGCCAGGAAGGTAGGCAGCACCGGTGATGCCGGTGATGACAGCCTGTTCGTCGACGTCTCGGGCGTGGCGCGGTCCTCCCGGGCCGCTGCCCACCAGTGCTCGGTCGGAGCGCCGGCCCAAGTGCGTCGGTCCGCCGGCCGGTGGGCGCCAGGTCACCGCCGCCACCCACGCCCGGTCGCCGACGTGGCCGGGGCCTGCCTCCCCCCAGGCGAAGGCCACAAAGCAGCCGCCCAGTAGAGGCGCTGGCTCTCGGCCGGGCCCGAACAGCCACGGGTCGTTAGCAAGCGCCTCGTCGGCCGCGGCTGCCAACGCCAACTGCTGTTCGGCGAGCGCTTCCGCCGTCTCCGGCCACTGCCACGGCCCCAACGGGCCCCGCGCCGGTTGCCGCACTGATCGGGCCCACGCCAGCGATGGACCGAGTTCTTCCGAGCTCTCATGCATCACGACCAGCTCCAAGGGTTATCAAAGCACAGTGTCGCGTTACCAGAGCCATTGCCTTTGCACGGGGTTGGTATATCCCCGGGCATCGTCCAAGTGCACCTTCGCGCGTCGCTGGTGCATATTGGCGCCGGTAGAGTGCTGGGAAGTGAACTGAGCGACCTGCCAAGGAATGGTTGGTGTTCCTTTGGGGACCGGGCCACCTGGTCCGCAAAAGGGAGGGCNNGAGCGGCCGACCCGCGCCGAGGTGGTCTCGGTCGAGACGAGGGGGCGGCCACACCCGAGGACCAACAGGACTGTTGCGCGTGTGATGTCCCCACTGCTCGCACGTTTGTTTGGTGGGAGCCTCCCGGTGCGTCTCGTGTTCTGGGACGGCAGCGCAGCGGGCCCTCGGGGTGGCCTCGGCACTCTGGTCCTGCGGGCACCGCGCTCGTTGGCCCGGCTGGTCTGGTCACCGGACGAGCTCGGCATGGCCCGGGGGTTCGTTACCGGGGATATCGACTTCGAAGGCGACCTCTTCGAGATGCTATTGGCGCTCGAGGCGAAGATGAGAGGAAGGCGCCGCCTTGGCCCAAGTGCGGTGGCGAGCGGCCTGTGGACGGCGCTGCGCCTGGGCGCCANNCTACGACGTCGGCAACGACTTCTACCGCCTCGTGCTCGGGCCGGCGATTACATATTCCTGCGCTCGCTTCGACCGCCAGGGCATGTCGCTCGAGGAGGCGCAACGCTCCAAGCACGACCTCATCTGCCGGAAGCTCGGCCTTGGCGAACGACGGGGAGCGCGCTTGCTCGACGTCGGCTGCGGGTGGGGCTCGATGGCCATGCACGCGGCGAGGAACTACGGCGCCAGCGTCGTGGCGGTCACGCTCAGCCGCCCCCAAGTCGAGCTTGCGCGGGAACGCGTCCGGGACGCAGGGCTCGAGGCGAACGTCGAGATCCGCCTCCAAGACTACCGGGACCTGCGCGGCGAGACCTTTGACGCGGTCTCCTCGATAGGGATGTTCGAGCACGTCGGGACCAGGCGGATGGACGAGTACTTCCGCGTCTTGTTCTCCCTCCTCGCCCCGACTGGCCGCCTGCTGAACCACGCCATTTCGAGCCCGGGCGGGTCAAGGATGCACGGTCGGAGCTTCATGAACCGCTACGTGTTCCCCGACGGGGAGCTTGTCGACTTGGCCGACGTGGTGGGGGGCATGGAACGGGCGGGCTTTGAGGTCCGCGATGTCGAGTCACTGCGCGAGCACTACTCGGAAACCCTGCATGCCTGGCTTACGAACCTCGAGAGCTCGTGGGACGAGGCTGTCGCGCTGGTTGGAGAACCTCGGGCACGAGTGTGGCGCCTCTACATGGCCGGGTCGGCGAACGGCTTCGACGACGGCGGTATCGCGGTGCACCAGGTCCTCGGGGTCGTCCCGGCCCAAGGCGGTGCCAGCGGGATGCCACGGGCCCGGACTGGGTGGGGCTGACACATCGAACCTACTTCTGCGTTGCGGTCGGGGGCGCCGGGACCGAGCCGGTCATCATGATGGGTGTCTCCAGCAGGGCGCCCTGATTGTGGCGCTTGCCTTTGGCCTCGAACAAAACATGCGCTCTAGATCCCATCGTCAGGAGCCGTCGGCCGACGTACTGAAAGGCACTTCTTCAGTGGAGATGTCAAGGCCCGGGGCAGGCTCCTCTATATCTGGGCATCGGAGAAGTCCCACGCGCGCACGTGCCCGGGTTCTAGGCGGATCACAATGTCGTCGGAAGCGGACTCGGCGTACCGGCGGCCCCTGGCCTCCCCCAGGTACCTGACGGCAACACGCTCGACGGTGGACTTGACGTCGTGCCGGAGCAGGATGGCCTCCGTCGTTACCTCCACGCCCCGGTAAGGCGGCGTGGGCTCGGCGACCACCAAGGCGGCCCTGGAGTCCCGGCGCAGGTGGCGGACCTTGACATCGGCGCCCGAAGTGCACACATGGAACCCACCGTCCCTGTACTCATGCCACACCGGTGAGAGCAGGGCGGTGCCATCGGCCCGGTAGGTAGCGAGCACCGCCAGCAGCGGTAGGTCGACCAGGTCCCCTAGGTCTTCGACCGTCAGGCCCTTGCGCACGGTACCGAGCTTATCCTGGCACCTGTTGCTGGCTGGCCGGGTTTTGCATCCGTCGCCCGGCGTAGGCGCGGATGAGCCACGTCCCAGAAGGCCGCTATCTCTGGTGGGGGCGGGGAGGATCGAACTCCCGGCGCGCAGATTAAAAGTCTGCCGGTCTTCCACTGACCTACGCCCCCGGGCGGCACCGGCGCGCTCGGTTACCACTTCATCCTAGATTGACTACCCCTGGTGGCAGGAGCAACAGTAGGCCGAGGCCTACGCAGGTCGCTATCAGCACGGCCGCATCGGCCACCCGCTCCTGGCGAGGGCGGCCACGACGGGCGAGGCCTAGACCGCTGGCGACGACCAAACCGGTAAGCAATCCGCCGACGTGGGCCTGCCAGGCGATTTGTGGGACGGTGAAGCTGAAGACGAGGTTGATGGCTATCAGTGCGATGATGCTCGAAGTATTTGCGGCGGCGCGCCGCGCCACGATGAAATAGGCGCCAAAGAGCCCGAAAATGGCGCCTGAGGCCCCTGCCGCCGGCACCTGCGCATTGCCGAGGAGATAGTAGGCGACCGACCCCCCCAGCCCGGCCAGCAGGTAAAGGGCGAGGAAACGCCCCTTGCCCAGTGCTGGCTCGACCAGCCGCCCGATGATGTACAGGCACCACATGTTGAGCGCGACGTCGAGGAAGCTGTTGGTGATGAAGAAGGACGCCAACAGGCGGTAGGACTGGCCAAAATGCGACATGACGACGGGGATGTCGTAACTGTCGAACGTGAGGCGGGGCGAAGCCGTTGCGGCCAGGAACAGGACCAGATTGATGAAGATCAGGGCCATGGTCACCGGAGCCTGCCGCGCGCTCGGTATCCCGACGGCACCCGGTCGGTAGCGCACTACCGGCGATTTGCTGGCGGCCTGGTGCACGCACCGGCGGCAGTGCCACCCGACAGGGGCCTGTACCATGCAGTCGGCGCAGATGGGCCTGTTGCACGACCGGCAGAGAGCACCGGCGAGACGATCGGGGTGCTCGTAGCAGCGGGTGTTGGGCCCCAGGCCGATCGGTTCGGGGGGAGGGTCGCTACCCGGTGGTCTGGCGTACCCGCCGGCGTCGTAAGGGCTGAACGGGCCGGGACCGGAGGGGCCGGCCGGACCGGGGCTGGGGGGACCGGTGGGACCTGTCACAGGCCACTGGAACTCGTTGCCGCCCAATCCCTGGTCGTCGTCCATGAAGGCGGGTTAAAGGAATGTCACGGCCAGGGCCGCCGCCGGCATGTTCCAGCATCGGACGGCCGGTTGGCCGTGCTCCCAGCCCAGCTCGCTCAGCGTGGCGGTGCCCAGGACCAGCAGCCGGCCCTCGGTGGCGGCCAACCTGAGCCATCGGGCCGCCAGGGCCCGCAGGATGTGACCGTGGGCGAAAACCAGGGCCTTCGTGCCGCCCGGCAGGCCAAGGGCCCGCTGCACTACGCGGTCTGCTCGGGCCGCCACCTGCGTGGCCTGCTCCCCTCCCGGCCACGGGCCTGTCCAGACGGTCCAACCCGGGTAACGAGCCCTTATCTGATCGATCGTGAGCCCTTCCAGGTCCCCATAATCCCACTCTGCCAGGTCCTCGTCGATTTCGGGCCGGAACCCGGCCAGCTCCGCGGTGCGCAACGCCCGCTGGCGGGGGCTGGACAGCACGAGTTCGAACCGTCGAGCCTGCAGGGATGCCGACAGGGCTCTCGCCTCCTCTTCCCCATGCGGGGTCAAGGGCACGTCTGTACGGCTGGTGTGGCGGCCGGATGCGCTCCACTCCGTCTGGCCGTGCCTTACCAGCCACAGCGCCGCTCGCTCAGGCATCTCGCTTGACGAGAAGGTAACCGGCCGCCGCCAGGAGCAGGATGACGAACAGGGTCAGGTCGCCCGTACCCCACCAGGCGGTCAGGGCGTGGGCCTGGCGGTTGACCTCCTCGAGCTGGGAACCGGCCTGGGTCGGCCAGTATTCCAAAAGGGGGTTGCTCCACGACGAGGGCAGGAAGTTGAAGATGAGCGGAAGGACGAACGTTATGGCCACCCCGGTGGTGATGCCCCAGGCGGTGTTGCGCAGCAGGGCTCCCAAAGCGAGCCCCATCAAGCCCGCCAGGCCGCCGTCGATGCCCATGCCGATGACCGCCCGCAGCACATTGTGGTCGCCCAGGGAGGGGTCCGGGAACGAGGCGTACCCGGACGCGATGGCATGGCTGACGAAGAAGTTGACGAAGCTCACCACTTCCCCGGTTACCAGCGCGGTGACGGCAAAGGCGGTCGCCTTGGCGGTGAGGACCCGCATTCGCTTCGGTGTGGCGAGGAGGGTGGGGCCGATCAAGCCGCTCGAGTACTCGCTGGTCATTACCAGGACCCCGAGCACCATGTAGGCGAGCAGGCCGAGAAACCAGGCGGACTGGAGGATACCCACGGGGTCGGTCACGACCTGGGCGCCGCGGCGGTGGTTGGTGACCACGGCCAAGGTGATGAGGCCCGACAACCCGACGACCATGACGGCGATGACGGCCAGGGTCACGGGCGTCGAGCGCAGGCTACGCAGCTTGGTCCACTCCGAACGCAGGGTGTCGGTGGGCCTGGGCGCCTTCGTGCCCGCCGACCGCGGCGGGGACATGGTCCGGGTCATCGAACGGCCGGACCGCTCGGCCAGCTGGCTTGGGGCGGGAGGCTGCCATACTGGCCCGGCGGCTGTAGCGCGGTAGCGCCGCCGTGGGCGTGGTACTCCACGTCGTCCCGGGTGAGTTCCATGAAGGCCTCCTCCAGCGAAGCCTCCACCAAGGAAAGCTCGTGTACGGGCACGTGGGCGTAGAAGGCGATATCCCCTATGGCCGAGGGCTCGAGGCCACTGACTACGAGCGCCCCGTCGTCGTCTGTTTGGACCGACGCGCCGGCGGCCTCGAACCGGGGGATAACGGCTTCCGGCATGGGCGTGCGCAGCCTGACCACGGTGGCGGAACTGCCTTTGATCAGAGCGTCCACCGTCGAGTCGGCGATGAGGTGCCCCTTACCTATCACGATGACGCGCGATGCCGTCAGTGCCATCTCGCTCATCAAGTGGCTCGAGACGAAAACGGTACGCCCCTGGGACGCCAGGGACTGCATGAGGGTGCGCGCCCAGACGATGCCCTCGGGATCGAGGCCGTTGACGGGCTCGTCGAAAATCAAGATCGGAGGGTCCCCCAGCAGCGTGGCGGCGATGCCCAGGCGCTGGGCCATTCCTAGGGAAAAAGTGCCGGCTTTGCGGCCGGCGACATCGCCCAGGCCAACAAGGTCGAGGACTTCGCCCACCCGCCGGGACGGGATGCGCCCGGCCTGGGCCAATGCCAGAAGGTGGTCACGCGCCTTGCGGCCGGGGTGGTAGGACTTGGCGTCCAGCAATGCCCCCACCTCCCGCATGGGCGTACGCAGATCCCGGTAGTGGACACCATTTATGGTCGCCATACCTCCGTCCGGGCCTGCCAGGCCCAGGATCAATCTCATCGTCGTCGTCTTGCCGGCACCGTTAGGGCCCAGAAAGCCGGTCACGACGCCGGGCTGGACTTCGAAGCTCAAGTCGTCGACGGCAAGTTGAGGCCCGAACCGCTTTGTCAGGTTGGAGACCCGGATCATTATCCGCCTTTCGCAGTCCCTATGACCGAACGCTACCAGTGATCGAAGTACTGCCGCGAAGGTAGGAGTGCAAGCACGACGGCAACTCGATGGTCCCGTCGCTCTGGCGGTAGGTCTCCACTAATGCTGCCCATATCCTGGGCACTGCCAATGCCGAGCCGTTCAACGTGTCACAAATCTGCACGGGCCCACCGCCCGCCGGCCGGTACCGGATAGCGGCGCGGCGCGCCTGGTAATCGCTGAACCAGGAGACCGATGAGACCTCGAGCCACATGTCGCACCCGGGCGCATACACTTCGATGTCGAACTGGCGGGCATGGGATTGGCCCAGATCCCCGGTGCAAATGTCGAGGACCCGGTAGGGAAGGCCGAGGGCCGTCACCGATCCCACCGCCCGGTCCAAGAGCTCGGCGTGGAGCGCCTGGGCCTGGTCCCGCCGGCAGATGGCAAGAATCTCGACCTTGTCGAACTCGTGCACGCGCAACAGCCCCCGCGTGTCCCTGCCGGCCGCCCCGGCTTCGCGCCGGTAGCATGGGGTGTAAGCCATGAGGCGGACCGGCAGTTCTTCCTCTGGGATGATCTCATTGGCCCGCATCGACGTCAACGGCACTTCCGCCGTGGGTATGGCCCACAAGTCGTCCCGCTCCAGGTGGTAGGCGTCGTCGGCGAACTTGGGGAGCTGGCCGACCGCTTCCAGGGCCGCCGTGCGGACCAGCGTGGGCGGCCGGACCTCCGTAAAGGCGTCGGAATTGCGGTCGAGAGCTAATTGGCAATGGGCGCGCACCAGCGTCGCGCCCTGGCCCCGAAATAGCGGGAACATCGACCCCGATATTTTGGCGCCGCGCTCGAGGTCCAGTATTTGTAGTTCCGTACCGATTTCCCAGTGTGGGGACCGTTGGTGCGGCCCATAACGGTCGGGGTCGTAGCCCACGGTACGGATGACCACGTTGTCCTTTTCGGAGGCGCCGTCGGGCGCGTCCTGCGAGGGAAGATTGGGGAGCCGCAGCATGGCGTCCCGCAGTTGCGCCTCCACCACGGAGATCTGTTGCTCGAGCGCGGCCAGTTCGTCACCGGCGCGCCTGCTCTCCTCCCGGGCCGTTCCGCCCTGGCCGGTGCCGCCGGCGCGCATGGCGTCGCCGACCTGCTTCGAAAGGGCCTTGACCCGGGACCGCATCTCTTCGGCCTTCGTTGCCAGTTGGCGGTGCTGGCTGTCCAGTTTGGCGGCGCGCCGAACTTCCTCGGCCGGGACGCGCTTGCGGGCCAGGGCAGCCTCGGTGGCTTCCAGATCCGTGCGCAGTCGGCGTACGTCGATCATTGGCTCGAAACTAACAGGTGGAGCCGGCCGCTCTGAAGGCCGGTCCGTGGTCCTGGCCGGCTGCCTAGCGGACCAGCACGTCCAGGGCCATGGCGACGAAGAGCAGGCTCAGGTAGGTGATGGACCAGTGGAAGACCTTCATGGCGACAGGTGCGCTCCTGGCCACCAGCAGCCGGGCGCAGAGCCCGACAAAACCAGCTCCGGCCAGCACCGCCACCGTCCAGTAGATCCAGTGCATGCCCGCCACCATGCCGAAGCCGGCCGACGCCACCACCGTGGCGAAGGCATAGCCGAGCATCTGCCGGCTGGTGCGCTCGATGCTCTGCACGACGGGCATCATGGGCACCTTGGCATTGGCGTAGTCGTCGCGGTAGCGGATGGCCAGCGCCCAGAAGTGCGGCGGTGTCCAAAGGACCACGAGGCTGAACAGCAGGAGCGGTGCCCAGCCCACAGAGCCCGTCACCGCCGCCCACCCGACCAGTACCGGCACGGCCCCGGCGGCCCCGCCGATGACGATGTTTTGGGGGGAGATGCGTTTGAGCACGGCCGTGTAGACGAACACATAGAACAGTGCCGCGGACAGCGCCAGGGCGGCGGACAAAGGGTTGACTGCCAGCCACAACGTGGCAAAGGCGGCCATCTCGAGCCCGACCGCAAAACCCAGAGCGGCGGGGGCGCTCACGGCCCCGGTGACGAGGGGGCGCCGGGAGGTCCGGCGCATCAGGGCGTCGATGTCACGGTCCAGGTACATGTTGGCGGCGTTGGCGCCCCCGGCCGACAACGTGCCACCGACCAGTGTGGCCAGCACCAGTCCGGCCGAAGGCCAGCCCCGGGCGGCCACGAACATGGTGGGCACGGTCGTGATCAGCAGGAGCTCTATGATGCGCGGTTTGGTGAGGGCGACGAAAGCCGCGAGCCTGGCCAGGTTGCCAGGCCCGGGGCGAACCGAGCCGGCCGAAAGGGTGCCGGCGTTGCTGACCACTTGCGAAAGGTTAGCGGGCCAGGCGGGAGCCGGGAGGGCGAACCAGGACGGTGGGCGCCGGTCGACGGCGCAGGCCGGCGGTCGTAGCATCACCTTGATGCCTGCACTCGGGCGAGCGCTGCGACGCCTGTGGACGATCTTCGCCGACCCCGGCTTCTGCCGGCGCGCCGCCGCGGTGGCCGTCGCCGCCCTGGCGGTGGGGATCGTGAGCGGCGGAGCCGTGCGCCTGAGCGGGTCCGGCCTGGGTTGCAGCGACTGGCCGAGTTGCACGGCGACCAGCGTCGTCGCCCCACTCCAGTTCCATGCCTGGGTCGAGTTCGGGAACCGTCTGGTCAACGTGGTCATCACCCTCGGGATGGTCCTGGTCGTGGTGGCGTCGTTCAGGCGCCGGCCCCGCCGGGCGGACCTGGTGGCCTTGTCCCTGGGAGTGGTGGCCGGCATCTTGGCGGAGATCGTCCTGGGGGGAGAGACGGTGCTCCACAAGCTGGCGCCGCAGTTCGTCATGGCGCATTTCCTTCTGGCCGTCGTGCTGCTGGTCGACGCTCTCGTCCTCTACCACCGGGCCCGCCAGCCCGACGACGGCCCGGACGTCCCCGACAGCAAGGCCCGGCCCCGGCCGGCGACGTGCCTGGTAAGGCGGGGTCACCTGCTGGCGAGCCGGGGCCTGCTGGCGTTGACATTCGTGGTGGTGGCGCTGGGGACCGTCGTAACCTCCACCGGGCCTCACGCCGGGGCTCCCGGCGTGCCCCGCTTCGGCTTCTCCCTCCATACGGCGGCCCAGGTCCACGGGACCGCGGTCGAACTGCTGCTCGCCCTCACCGTGGGGACCTTGTGGGCGATGCACCGCGCCCATGTCTCGCCCGCCGTGCTGCGCCGGGGGGAAGTGTTGTTGGTGGTGCTCGTCGCCCAAGCCGCCGTCGGTTACAGCCAGTACCTGACCGGTGACCCGGTGCTGCTCGTTGGAGTGCACCTGGCAGGGGCGACGGCTGTGGTGACGGCCATGGTATTTTTCAACTTGGGCCTTTACACCCGCGACTCGGCGCCCGTCGTGCAGACGGTGCCGGGGGACCGGCACACTGCCAGGGAACTGGCCAGGACTTAGCGGAGGTACCGATGGCGGCTTCTGCTCCGCTCGAAGTGAAGGAACCGGAAGTCGAAGAGGTGACCGGCCTATCCAGGCCGTGGAAGGTCATCGTCTGGAACGACCCGATCAACCTCATGAGCTACGTGGCGTTCGTTTTTCAGAAGCTCTTCGGCTACAGCAAGGAGAAGGCTCACAAGCTCATGATGGACGTCCATACCAAGGGCAAGGCCGTCGTGGCCAGCGGGCCGCGCGAGAAATCGGAGCTCGATGTTTTCAGGCTGCACGAGCACGGGCTGTGGGCGACGATGGAGAACGACAGCTGAGCGCGGCTCGTTGGAAGTCGCCACTCAGGCGGTCCGGCCCGGGCACGTACACGGTGGCGTTCGGCGCCGAAGACCGCGCCGTGCTACGGGCGTTGCCGGCGCAGCTGGGCGCCGCCATTGCCGCCAAACCGGAAGACGCCGTTTTCAGGCGCCTTTTCCCGCCTGCATACGCGAATGACGCCATAGCGGAGGAGGAGTACCGCAGCATGGTCCAGCCCGACCTCGACGAGGCCCGGGCCCTTGCTCTGACTACGTTGGCCCAGACGGCCGATGCCACCGAGCTCTCGGAGGAACAGCTCGACGCCTGGCTGCGGGCACTCAACTACATCCGGTTGTGGCTCGGCACCCTCCTCGACATCAGCGAAGACGAGCCGGAGGAAGAACCGGAAGACCCGGCCCACCTCCTCTATTATCTGCTGACGGCGTGGCAGGAACTCGTCGTCTCGGTTATGTCAGGAGAAGATTGATGGATATTGATCTGGCCCTGGACCATTTCAAGCAAAACCACAGGTCCGTGCTGGCGACGCGCCGGAGCGACGGCCGCCCCCAGCTTTCTCCGGTTGTCCATGCCGTCGGAAATGACGGCCGGGTGCTCATTTCGACGCGTTCGAGTGCTATAAAGGCTCGGAACATCGAGAGAGATCCACGGGTCTCGATCTGCGCCATGAACGACGGCTTTTTTGGTAAATGGGCACAAATTGACGGCACGGCCGTTATCATCGCACTCCCGGAGGCGATGTCCTTACTGCGGTTCACCTATTCCCAGGTGGCCGGGGACCACCCCGACTGGGACGAGTACGAACGTGACATGGTCGCTCAGAGGCGAGTGGTTATCGCCATCCGGCCGGAGAGCGCCGGGCCCGACGTGGCCGGTTAACCAGGGATGGGCCCGCCGCTGCACATATCGGGGTTATGGCTGTGAGCGGCCCGGCCCGCCTGCTCGCCATAATGGGCTCGGGCGAGACGACCCCGACGATGGCTAAACCGCACCGGGAGCTGTTCGAGCGCCTGGGCCCGGGGCCCGTGCCCGCCGTCCTCATTGACACGCCGTATGGCTTCCAGGCCAACGCGCAGGACATCTCGGCCCGGGCCGTCGCCTACTTCCGCGAAACCGTGGGGCGCAAGGTGGAAGTCGCCTCGCTGTTGCGGACCGAGGGAGCCAGCCCCGTGGCCCTGGAGGCGGCGCTGGCACTTGTCGGCGAAGCGCGCTGGGTCTTCACCGGCCCGGGCAGTCCGACCTACGCGCTCCGCCAGTGGCGGCCCACGGTGCTGCCGCGCCTGCTGGCGGACAAGCTGGCCCACGGTGGCTGCCTTGTGTTCTCCTCCGCGGCCGCCCTCACTCTCGGGCGGTGGACGGTACCTGTTTACGAGGTCTACAAGGTGGGGGCCGACCCCGTGTGGGTGCAAGGGCTGGACTTGCTCAGCCCCCTGGGCCTCAATGTTGCCGTCATCCCCCACTTCGACAACGCCGAGGGGGGTACCCACGACACCCGCTACTGCTATCTCGGCGAACCCCGTCTGAGCATCCTCGAGGCTCAGCTGCCGGCCGATGCGTGGGTGCTGGGGGTGGACGAGCATACGGTCTGCGTTCTCGATTTCGAGGCGGGGACGGCCACGGTGGCCGGGCTCGGCCATGTCACCGTGCGCAGGCAGGGCTGTTCGGTGATCGTGCCCTCCGGCACGAGCCTGGTCATTACCCAGCTCGCCGATCTGGCCAAGGGGGCGGCGGCCGTTACGGGAGTGGCCCGGGACGCCGGCCCGACCCGGGCTCGCACCGACGGGGTGGCCGCCGCCTGGCCATCAGGGGCGGTGGGCGGCGGCGGAGCCGAGAACGCAAATGGTGGTGGCGGAGGTGCCGGGGGCTCTAGTGGGGGTTCTCGTGGCGGAGGCGGAGCGAGCGAGGCCGACCGGACAGTCGGGCGGTCCTTGACCGATGAGGTCAAGCGGATCACGGCGGAATTCGACGAGGCTCTGGCTCAACGTGACGCCGAGGCGGCGACGGCCGCCACGCTCGAACTGGAGAGCGCACTTCACGCCTGGTCGGCAGACACGTTCCAGTCGGACGAAGTCGACCGCGCCCGAGCAGCGCTACGACGCATGGTCCTGCGCCTGGGTGAACTCGCTTCCCCCGGTCTGCGCGACCCGCGGGCCGCGGCTGCGCCCTGGGTTGAGGCCTTGCTCGCAGAGCGAGCGGCGGCGCGCCAGGCTCGCCGGTTTGCCGACGCCGACCGCGTCCGTGACGTCCTGGCCGCCCTGCGGGTGGAGGTCCGTGACTCGACCGAGGGCACGGATTGGGTTCTCCTGCCGGCCCCCGACGGCTAGCCTTCCGTCCGGTCATCCCGGCCCCGCGTTCGCGCCCCAGAGGACCGCCTAGAATTCACGCGTCCGGCCCCCATCGTCTAGCGGCCTAGGACACCGCCCTTTCAAGGCGGCGGCACGGGTTCGAATCCCGTTGGGGGTACGCCAAAATATCCTGGTCAGAGCCTCGTGTGGGCGGGCGGGTGCCTACTCACGACTCCCTTCGTCGCCCGACGTGCCACATTCGTGCCACTAGGCCGACCGGGAGTCATAGGGCGGGCTGCGGCGTCTCCCAGTGCCGCCTTGCGCTCCTCGTCCAGC
>PMLI01000575.1 GCA_003158835.1 Acidimicrobiaceae bacterium | reverse complement strand
GCTTCTCCTCGAACCATCTAATCGATTATCGAGCATACCCTCCGGCCGGGAGGAGGTCAAACGTCGACCGCGTAGGTGGCGAGCGAACTTACCGCCCGCGAAGCGTCGGGGCCGGGCTCGAGGGTGTCGCCGGTCAGGAGGCTCTCTTTTCGGGCGGCGTTGCCTACCGAAGCTCTTTACTCGGTGCGGAACTTTGACAGAGCACAGGTGGCGGTCCCTACTCTCATGTCACGCTCAACGCCGGGGTCGTCAGCTCCTTTGCCGCTCGGCACCCGAGCACAAGGCGAGCGGTCCCTCGATGCGCCTGTGGCAAGATGATGAGGTGAGCGACTACGTGGTTGCTGATGATCGGGAGCACAAGGAGAACGGTAGTTACGTGGTTGTGGAGTAGAAGGGACGGTGAGCGCCCGGTCCGACCAGCTGAAGCTGGAGCAAAAGAGCCCCGAAGCGTAGCAAGTGCCCACCGCGAAGCACACCACGCCTTCCAGAGCGCTTTCCCGAAAACCGGCCAGCAGTGGGACCTCCATGGGGGCCCATGTGCGCCCGTCCCATCGCTCAGCCAACGCCGCCAGGAACGGTGATGGAGACGGTGGCGCCTCCATCATCTCGGTTCTGAGCCATCGCCTGTCCCCCGTGGGCCCTGGCCACGGCGCTCACGATCGCCAACCCAAGGCCGGTCCCTCCGTCGCTTCGGGCCCGTGCATTGTCGGGGCGCCGAAAGCGTTCGAAGGCATGGGGCAGGAAGTCCAACGGGAAGCCCGGCCCGGCGTCCGCGACCTCGATCGTGCCCCCACCCTGGTCATCGGCCTCGCGGGCCGAGAGCACCACCTGGGTCCCGGCAGGAGCGAAGTGCAGGGCGTTGTCCACCATGTTGTCCACAGCTTGGCGGATGCGGTCGGCGTCGACCTCGGCCATTATCCCTGGGGCTACGTCGACCCGGCAGGCAACGCCAGAGGGCTCTGCCCGCAGGCGAGCGCGCGCCGCGCTTTTTTCGAGCAGGGCGCCCAGGTCCGTGGGCCCGAGCCGCAGCGCCATCTGGTCACTGTCGCTGCGGGCGAGCAGCAGAAGGTCGTCAGTGAGCCGGTTCAGCCTGGCCGCCTCGTCGGCCGCACTGGCCACGGCCAACCGGAGGTCCGCCATGGTCCTGCCCGGCCGGCCGGCCAGTTCGAGCTCGCCCCGCAGCACGGCGAACGGGGTGCGCAGCTCGTGGCTGGCGTCAGTCACGAAAGCGCGCTGACGGGCCAGCGCGCCATGAAGACGCCCGAGCAGATCGTTCATGGTGCTCGCGAGGGCGGCGATCTCGTCCCCCGTACTCGGTACCTGGAGGTCGGGCTGCTCGTCGCGCTCCGAACGCGCCGCTACCTGGCGACGAAGGCGCTCAACGGGGGCAAGAGCTGCTCGGGCTAGCCAGTAGGCGCCGAGCCCAGCGATGGCGACAAATACAACCCCGCCGACCAGCAGCTCCTTTGACACATCGCTCATCGTGTTGTCGAAGGTGTCGAGCGAGGCGCTGGCGGCGGCCACCCAACCGGCGTGCCCCTTGAAGGGCTCGGCCATTAGACGGGCCCGGTCGCCTTGGGTCGAGGACGTAAGGGTCAGCCGGGAGTTTCGGGCCAGCCTTAGCTGCGCGGGGCTGACCAGCGGAGCAGTCCCGGCATCGTGACTTGCGGCTCGCACTAATCCGTTCGAGCCGATCACCTGGACTAAAAGCTCGCCCGGCAGGCGGCTCGATCGGCCTACTGCGGGTGCCGTCCCACTGGCGCCGGCCGAGCTGGGGAGGTAGCTGCTGGCTTGGGAGAGGGCCGTGCCGATCTGGGTGTCGATGCTCGAGAGCAGGCCGGCCGATAGGTTGGCTACCAACAGCCAGCCGCCGAGAGAGAAGATGGCGGCCGAGGCGATGGCGTTAAGCACCGCCAGGCGCAGGCGGAGCGGTAGTCGCATGACCGGTTACGTCGTTTCGCGGTGGCGGAGCCGGTAGCCCGTGCCGCGCACGGTCTCCAGGTCTTGGCGGCCGAAGGGGATGTCGATCTTGCGCCGAAGATAGTTCACGTACTGATCGACGACGTTCGAGGTCCCGTCGTAGGCGATGTCCCAAGCAGCGTTCAGGATCTGGGACCGGGTGAGAATGGTGCCCGGGTGGCGCAAGAAGAGCTCGAGGACGGCGAACTCTTTGGCCGACAGCTCGATCTCGGTCGACCCCCGCCAAGCGCGCTTGGACACCGGCTCGAGCCTTAGGTCACCCTCGACGAGGACCACAGGGCTAGCGCGATCGTCACGGCGGGCGAAAACCCGTAGGCGTGCCGCCAGCTCCAACAGGCTGAAGGGCTTGACCAGGTAACCGTCGGCACCGACATCGAGCCCGCGGACGCGGTCGCCGATGTCGTCGCGAGCTGTCAGCATGAGCACCGGGGACAAGATGCCGGCTGCTCTCAGGCGGCGGCAGACCTCGAACCCGTCGAAACCGGGCAGCATCACGTCCAACACAATGGCGCCGTAAGGGTTTTCGGAGGCCATGCGGGCACCGCCGGGGCCGTCGTGGACGACGTCGACGGTGTGCCCCTCCTCGCTCAGGCTCCGCTTCAGAAGCTCCGCCATCCGGACCTCGTCCTCGACGACCAGAACGCGCATGCGACGAGGTTACGCCCCGGCCACGCTGGGCCCGGTGAGGGCTCGGTCCCACACCGGCTGTGCGGGCCGCTCACGTCGGTGCTCGACCGCGGCCCTCTCCTTCACCTCGGACGCGCAAGTGCCCCGCCGTTCATTGCGGCGAGGCACTTTGCCAGTTGAGGCGCCGGAACCGGTCCGGTGGGATGGTGCTAGGGGCCCGGGCCGGCCGAGGGGGCGTCGGGTGCTGATCTGGACACGGCGCGCCCGGGACCAAGGCCAACGGCCCGCACATCTCGTACCACCGCGCTCAGGTTTTCAGCACGAACCGGGCCAAGGCCGGCGGCCCTCAGCACCGCCCGCACTGGCGCGCCCTGACTTTCATAACGAGCGAGGAGCGAAGCCTCGATCGGGCTGATGGGGTGTGATACTTGAGCGCCCGCAGCCGCTAGTGGCTGGGCGGATGCGGGAGCGGTCACGACGAGCCCGGTCCCGGTGGTGGCGGCGGTCAGGCTGACGACGACGAGGACGACCAAGGCGGCCGTCCGGCGAGGATGGTGCCCGTAACCTGCTGAGGTGGTGCGCATCTTCTTGGTCCTTTCTATTGGGTTCCAAGTCCCCTTCGGGATATCTCTATCGTGCGCCCTCCTCGTTTGACCCCCGTGAGAACGAGCTGATTTCGTCTCACATCTTTTATACCGCTTTCCGTGCTCGCAGATGCCGGCCTTGGGCCTGCATGATGGCGAGCGCCAGAGCGGTCCAGGCGGTGACGAGCCAGCGCCAGCGGCTCCTCACAGAGCATTGCCAAGGAGCGACCGACGTGTCGAGGCGAACGCCCGGTGGACATCGGCTACCGGTACTACAACGACCACAACCTGCGCCCGCTCTTCCCGTTCGGCTTCGGCCTGTCGTACACCACTTACGCCTACTCCGGCCTTCAGGTGAAGGCGGGTGACGCCGTCACCGTAACCTTCATCGTGAAAAACGCCGGCCAGCGCGACGGCACTGAAATCGCGGAAGTCTACGCTGCACTGCCCGCCTCGGCCGGCGAGCCGCCCAAGCGCCTCGTTGGCTGGGCTCGCGTGGCGCTGAAAGCCGGCGCCTCCCAACAGGTCACGGTGTCTATACCCCGCGACCGGCTCACGGTCTACGACGAAGCCTCAGATAGCTGGAAGCTCGTTCCCGGCGCCTACACCATCCTCGCCGGCAGCTCCTCGCGCGATTTGCCGCTTACAAAGCAGATCACGCTCCAGTGACCAGGCATTTTTTGACTAGGCATTCTTCCGCCGGGCGGGCCTCAGACCGCCCGGCGAATTGTTTCATCTCACATTTCTCACAATGTCGAAGCTCCGGCGCAGTCGCCTTGTACCGCCGGCTTCCTAGCCGGCTG
>PMLI01000454.1 GCA_003158835.1 Acidimicrobiaceae bacterium | reverse complement strand
CTTGGCGATGGTCTCGTCGAAGACCGCGATCTCGTACATGTCGGCCCGCTTGCGCCCGAGGTCGCGGGCGTAGCGGAAGAGGGACGTGTTGGAGTTGAAGCCGTCCTTGATCCGGACCACGCGCATGCGCGGGTGGGCCCGGAACTGCTCGAGGGCCTCGTCCTTGGTCATGGGCGACTTCAGGGTGGCGATAACGTGGACGATATGACCGTGCGTCGTAGGGACGTGGACGAGCAGGCCGGTCGCCTCGACGTGCGGCATGATCGTCATGAGGTCGAGGGCCTGGTGGCTCGGGACCGGGTCCACCTGGGCCACGTCCACGAGGCCACGGTGCGTATCGCCCGGATCCGCGACCCGCCTGACAATGGTCACGATCACGCGGCTCACGCCGGCATCTCGGTCGAGACAGTCGACGGCGCGGATGAGCCCGGTCGTGTTGCAGCTCGTCAGCTTCAAATAGTCCTTACCCAAGCCGCGCTCGTAGTTGGCATACCCGTGGAAGAAGACATCGGCAATATCGTCCTTCTCTCCGCCTTGGAAAACGGCTTTGACGCCCCGGGCTTCGTAGATCTGCTTGTTGGCGCGACCTACACCCCCCGGGCTCGAGTCCAGGACGATGTCGACCTGGCCGAGAAGCTCATCGAGCGTGCCCGAGACGGGGATGCCGGCCTCCTCGAATGCGGCCCGCTGCTGGGCGGCGGCGACGAACAACCGGTATGGCATGCCGACCTCGCGCAAGGCACGGGTCGAGAGGGTGGGCGCCACGTCTACGACGCCCGCCAGCTCCATGTCTTCCTGCAGGGCCACCCCGTCGGCCAAGCGCTGGCCGATCACACCGAAACCGACAACTGCCACACGTGCCCTGTTCATTGGTTTGTCTCCTTGTGCGTTCGACTAAGTCGGGGTGGGGCAGGTCACTAAACGAGGTGAGACGGCCCTGGTCCCCGGGCCTGCGCTCATGTCCCGACGGCCTGGCTGAGCGCGTCGACGATCTCGGACGTCGTTGCCGTCCCGCCGAGGTCAGGTGTCCTCGGGCCTTGCTTGGCGACGTGGCGGAGCGCTCCCATGACCAGAGAGGCGGCCTCCGGTTGCCCGAGGTGGTCGAGCATCAGCGCGCCGGCCCAGACCGCGGCCATCGGGTTGGCCACGCCCCGGCCCGCGATGTCAGGGGCGGAGCCGTGGACGGGCTCGAACATGCTGGGGAAGCGGCGCTCCGGGTTGAGGTTGGCGCCGGCCGGCAGGCCCAGGGAACCCTGGAGGGCACCGCCGAGATCGGTGAGGATGTCACCGAAAAGGTTGCTGCCCACTACGACGTCGAGCGACCCGGGTGACGTCACAAACCGCGCCGCCAGGGCGTCTACGTGGTACTTGGTCAGTTCGACGTCGGGATAGCCGGCGCCGACCTCGGCCACCACTTCGTCCCACAGGACGGCGCTGTACTGCAGCGCGTTTGACTTGGTGGCGCTGGCAACTTTCCCGTGCCGGAGGCGGGCCTGGTCGAACGCGAACCGCGCCACCCGCTCGATCCCCTTCCGGGTGAACAGGGAAGTCTGCACAGCCGTCTCGTCCGGCCATCCCTGGTGGAAACGGCCGCCGAGCCCGACGTACTCGCCTTCGGTGTTCTCCCGCACGCAGAGAATATCGATGTCGGCCGGGCCGCGGTCGCGCAAGGGCCCCCGGATGCCCTCCAACAGCTCGATAGGCCGGAGATTGACATACTGGTCAAAACCGAAGCGGATGGGGAGCAGCAGGCCCCGCAGCGAGATGTGATCGGGTACGCCCGGGAAACCGACCGCGCCGAGATAGATGGCGTCCGAATCGGCCAGCCGGTCGAGCCCGTCCTCGGGCATCATGCGGCCATGCGCCAGGTACCACTGGCAGGACCAGGGGTATTCGATCGTATCGAGCGCGAAATTGCCGGTGACCTCCCCGGCCCGTCGCAGGACGGCGAGGCCACCGGCAATGACTTCGACGCCGATGCCGTCACCGGGGACCAATGCCACGCGGTAGTCCTGCACGCGGTCCACCTCCAAACTTGGCCTTAAGCCAGCACGACCGGAACACTAGCAGTCTGTGCTATCCCACACAACAGTTGTGCGCCAATCCCCACTCCACCGACGCCCCATCCACGCCGGAACCACCAGTTTCAGCCCCCTGAACGCCCTACAAACAGGCCCGGTCGGCACCGTCGAAGGCCACGTCCTCACGTGGCCGGTACCGTACCAATCAACAAACAGCAGGTCATGGACCCAATCGCGCCACACCGAGGCGAACCCCTCGGCGCTGCCACGGACGAAGGCGCACACAGCCACGGCGGAGGCTGAGGCAAGTTGCATTCCTAACAACCACACGTTTAGACTGACACCCAGCATGATCAACTTCGCACTACCCATGTCGCCGGGCGACGGGCACCCGGGAAATGCACCGGCACAGACCCTCCGCTGACGTTATGAGCACCGACCAGTAGCGATGCGACCGCTCGCCGTGAGACCCGTACCCGCCGGCCTGCGGGACCTCGGCCGAGCACAGGGACGAACCGGCTACCCAAGCGAGCTCAGTCTCAGAAAGGCGTGACATGAGCACTGCCTCCGAGGGGGGGAGCGACAACAGGCCGAAAGAGGTCGCCCCAAACAGTTTGGCCGTGCTGGCAAGCCTGTTGAAATCCCTCTCCTTTATCGACTTGTCGCCAACGATCGAACCAGGCATGCCGCGGTGGGTGACTCATCCACCGCTGGTTATAAACCCGACAATCAACCACGAGCACGACGACTACTACTGTCAAACACTCTTCCTGCCCGAGCACACGGGTTCTCACATAGATGCGCCCGCCCACATACACGCTAGCATGATGGACTGGACCATTGATACCGTTGGCATCAATACCTTCTTCGCGCCGGCGGTACTCTTTGACCTACGTCCGTACAATTTGCAACCCGGTGAGGTCGCTACGGCCGAAATGCTGGAGGACATTGACAGCAAGGCAACGTCAGGGCTCGGCGTCGGAGACATAGCGTTACTGAACTTCGGCTGGTGGGAACGCTATTGGGTCGTGGACAGGAAGTGGCGGTTCTACGGTGAAAACACTCCCGGCCTGTCCGAGGATGCCACAATCTGGCTGGCAGATCGCAAACCCGTCGCCGTCGGAGCGGACACGGTCGCGGTCGACACCCCGCTGCGCGACGGCGTGGAGGTCCAAAAGGCCTACGGGCACTTCGAGCACTTCCTACCGAGGGGCATATATATCATCGAGTGCCTGGCCCACCTCGACGCCCTTCCTCGACGCTCGTTCTTTATTGCACTCCCGCTGAAGATAGCAAAGGGCTCTGGCTCCCCTATAAGGGCGATCGCTCTGGTTGAACCCAGCAATGGAGAGGAGGAAAAACCGGCGAAAGCAGAAGATCAGTAAAGCCAAATATCGCGACGGGGGATGTCCCGTCGATGGATGGCGCGGGGGGCTGGCAGAGGCTCCGCTATATCGTCGTGCCGCACTTGTCGAGCTACCTGGGGATTGCCACGGTCCTCGGCTTTGTGCTTATTCTTCCGACGTTCGGCGAGATATATGCGACCACGGGCGGCGGTCCGGGCACTGCCACGACGACTCTTGCCTTTGAAGTCTACGATGAGGCGTTTGTCAACTATCAGGTGGGTCTGGCGTCGGCGTTGGCGTTGGTGGATGCGGTGTTCGTGATAATCGTGGCGACGATGCTCGTGCGAATGCCAGCTCGTCGACTATCTTCGGGTCAACCGGGTCGTCAATCCGGGGCACGACCGGGACGTCGCTCCCGTTGAAACGAACCTGCCACGCATACGGAATGGTGATGACCACATCGCCGCCTATTAGTTCGCTCCAATGCATGTGGTTGCGCATGGCGGCCGAAAGAAGACGGATGCGGTAACCACGCTCCTGGAACAG
>PMLI01000149.1 GCA_003158835.1 Acidimicrobiaceae bacterium | reverse complement strand
GGCGAGCGGCGCAAACCCGGCCGTCTCTGGCCGCGGGCGGGTCGCGGATGTCCCCGAGCGAGGTCGGTTACCCGCTCGGCTACGCCGTTCCCGGCGGTATGGCGCTCTGGCCCAGCTGGGAAGCGTCCCTGCGCCTGGTGGCGCCGCCGGGGGAGGGCAAGACGTTTCGCGCCCTCGTCCCCATCCTGCGACAGCATCCCGGGCCCGCTCTGGCCACGTCCACCAAAGCCGACCTCTACGAGCTCTCCGCCGTCTCCCGCCTGCGCCGCGGCCCCGTCTTCGCTCTCGACCCTGATCTTCTCGTGCCTGCCGCCGCCAGGGCGCGGTGGTCCCCGGTGGCGGGCTGTGAACACAGCGAGACGGCCGAGCGCCGGGCGTCGGCCTTGTTGGCGGCCACAGGTGACGACGCCGACGTGCAAAACGGTGCCTTCTTCCGTGATTCGGCGCGCGACCTGCTGAAGGCCTACTTGCACGCCGCCGCCCTCGACGGCTTGGACGTCCGGGCCGTACTTGACTGGTCCCGGCGGCCGGAGGACACCACCCCGACGGAGATCCTGCTCTCTTCCTGCGAAGCGGCGCCGGGCTGGGGGGATCTCATCGAGTTGCACACCACCGGCGCGGTCGAGACGACCTCGGGGGTCTTGCGTTACGTGGCCCGGGCGTTGGCTTGCCTCAGCCACGAGGCGGTGGTGGCCGACTGCTGCCCGGCCCCGGGCCAGCAGCTCGACATCGAGGAGCTGCTGGCGGCCAACGGGACCCTGTACCTCCTGGGGAAGGGCTCCCGCCTGGGCGCCATCGCCCCGCTCATCACGGCGTTGGCGGACGAGGTCTTCGATTGCGCCGAGAGGCTGGCGGCCCGCTCGCCCACCCGGCGCCTCGACCCCCCCTTGCTGGGCCTGCTGGACGAGGCACCGAACATCGCGCCGGTCCCCTCCCTCCCTGAGCTGGTGGCGGACGGAAGAGGGCGGGGTATCGTCCTGGTCTACGCCATGCAGTCGTTTTCGCAGGCGGTCACCCGGTGGGGCGCTCAGAAAGCCGAGACCATGGGCAACGCCACGTCGATCACCGCTGTCCTGGGCGGCCTCACGTCGCCCAACGACCTCTCTGACTTGGAACGGATCTGCGGCCAGCGCCGGGTGCGGCGGGAATCGACACACCGGGGCCTGAGCGGCCATAACGGCCGCGACTACTCCCGCACGACGAGCTGGGAAAGCGAGGCCGTCCTGCGGGCCGACGAGATCCGTACCTTGCCCGCCGGCCGCGCCCTGGTCCTGTGGAGCCGCCTTCCCCCCGTCCTGGCCCGCCTGCCCTTGCTGTCCGAGAGCCGGGACTGGGCCGAGATCAGAGCCGAGGAACTGGCGGCGCGCCAGGCCAACGACGAGGCCCGCGCTCTCGCCGGGACCACCGCCCCCGTCGGGCCCACACAGGGGCCCAAGGCACAGAAAGCAGGCGCACATGACTAATTGCCCGCCTCCGTACCGACCGTTCCGGGGCGCGGCGCCGCCCCACTTCGTGGACCGGGCTGACTTCGAGGAGATCGGGGCGGCCGGCATCGTGGCCACGAGTTTGGCTGCCTGCGGGGCCGGCCCGGTCGACCCCCGTTTTCACCGCCTCGTGGTGTCGGCGCCGGCCTTGGGCAAGACTGCCCTGGCGCGCGCCGTCGGTCGCGAAGTCGCCGGCCGGTTGGGTTGGGTCGTGGTATTTCACCGCTGCCGGGCGAAGGAGCGAGCCCTCCAGGACGTGGCGACGGAGGCCCTGGCCGGTATGCAGCGTCTTTGGTCGCGCCCGTCGGAGCGGCCGGGCGCCGGTCCGTTCCCCGCCGCCGTGGCCGCGGCAACCCCTTGGCCCCGGCCCAGACCAGGCCATCCCGCCGGCCGCGGGTTGATGCCGGTCCAACAGCTGCGCCGGCTCTTGCCGGCCGGCCGGAACGCGCCGTGGACCGATCTCAGGGAGTTTTTTGCTTTGGCCGGCTCATTCGCGCAGCACATGTCGCGGGGCCTGATGGTTGTGCTCGACGACGCCGACCGGTTGGGCGGGGCGGAAGTGGATTGCACCGGCCATCTGGCCCGCAGTCTTTCCCGGGACGGCTTGCCGGTGGCCTTCTGGCTGACCGGCGGGCCTCAGCTCGGCCGGCGCTTCGCCCGGGCGGGCCACGTTTCGGGGTCGGTGTGGCCCACCAATCTCGGCCCGTTCGACGACAGCGAGGGGCGCGAGGCATTGGTGGTGCCCGCCGCCGACCGGGGCGTCGAATTCGACGAAGAGGCCCTGGATCTGCTTTGCCTGGCCGGCTGCGGCCTCCCGTTGCAAGTGCAGCGCCTGGGGTTGGCGGCTTGGTCGGCGTCCACCCGCCGGCCGGGGAAGGTCAGCTTGGCCGATGCCGAGCAAGCGCTGAAGCTCGTCGTTCCCGAGACCGTGGCTCGAGCGTCCTGACCGTGGCTCGTTGTCTTCCGAGCCGAGCACTCTCCTGGAAAGGTTGACCCCTGGCTTAGGCAGGGAGCCTCGCCCCAGGCGCTATCGTTGCGGCACTGGCAGCGCGGCACTTATGGCGCGCTTGCCGCCTGGCGCCAATGAACAACCATTACCTGGACCGTATAGACGAGGCCACGGCCAAGCTGTTGGTGAGCGTCGCCCGTTTGGACGATGTTGCCGCGGCGGGGCCGAGCCTCTTGCCTGAGTGGGACCGCGCCATGGTCGTGACCCACCTGGCCGCTAATGCCGATGGCATCAGGCGGGCCGTCGAGGCGGCCGGCCGGGGTGAGGTCGGAGAGCTCTACCCGGGCGGGCGTCCGGCCCGTAACGCCGAGATCGAGGCCGGTCGGGCTCTGACCGCTCGCCGGGCTGAGCAGCGCCTTCGTAACGCGTGCGAGCAGCTGGCGGTGGCGCTGGCGAACGCCCCGGACGGGGCATGGGAGGCGGTTGCCGTCCACCCCAGCGGCGAGGTCCGCATCGGTCCGGGCCTGATAGTGGGCCGGTTGCGCGAGGTCGAGGTCCACCACGTCGACCTCGACTACGGCTACGAGCCGCGGGATTGGCCCTTCGGATGGGTGCTCGAGGAGATGGACCGGGCCATGCTCGACCTGCCGGCGCGTCTGCCACCGGGCGTGGCCGTGGTGCTGGCAGGTGATGACGCCGGCCAGCGCTGGGTGGCTGGCAGCGGTGACGTCGTCGAGATCATAGGCACCACCAACGACCTGTTCGCGTGGGTGACGGGCCGCGCCCCCGGCGTCGGCCAGCAGGAGTGCCCACCCCTCACACCGTGGCGGTGAGATGGTCCCGTCCCGCGCCGTCGCGGTAGCCGGGCACCTCCGCCGTGGCCCGGGAGGCCTCGGCATTTGATGAAGTTTTACGCTTGGCCTTGCCCGGGCTCTTCACCGGCGCCTTCGCCTTCTTCTTCCCCGGCCGGCGGGCGGGGGACCGGTCCGGGCACACCGCCGACAGGAACTCGCCCACGCACGACTCAAGCGGGCCGGCCGCCAGCGAGTACATGACCCTGTTGGCGCTGCGCCGCTCCGTGACCAGGCCGGCCGCTCTCAAAACGGCCAGATGCCGGGACACCGACGGGCCCGATATCGGGAAGCGAGAGGCCAGCTCGCCGGCGGCGAGCTCCCCGTTGCTCAGGTCCTCTAGAATGCGGCGTCTGGTGGAGTCGGCCAGCGCCTTGAAGACGGAGGCGGCCGCGACATCATCTTTGCTGACAGCCATATAGCTAGTTAGCCATATAGCTAGTAAGGTTGTCAATCCCCACGNNACTCGGACGGCTCCTCGTCCGCTGTGGTGCGGTCGCGGGCCGGGCATCGGATGCCGCGGTCCGGCTTGCCGTTAGCGGTTCTCGGCCCGGTCCCGTCCCCGCCTCGGCGCCGTCTCATCCGGCCCGGGAGCCATCTCGGGCACGAAGGTCGCCAACATCGTCCGGGGCGGCCAGGGGGCACGCTCGGCCTAGAGCGACCGGCTCCTTCAGAGGCCGAGAGCGGCGCTGCAAGACGGCCACTGGGCCCAGCCCTGAGCGGCCTCCAAGCGTTGGGCGGCGGCGTCTTGCATCCAGTAGGGCTCCTGGTCGGGACGGCCGGGGTAGCCGAGATCGGACCACGTGGAGGCCGAGAACTGGTAGGCCCCGTAGTAACCGTTGCCGGTGTCCGCCTGGTAGTTGTCGCCGGACTCGCAATCGCGCAACTCCAGCCAGACCCCGCCGGCCGGGGAAGCCGTCACGGCCGCCGTCGTTGTCGCCGTGCTGGGCCCAGGTGCGGGAGCGCCCGTCGTGGTCGTCGTGGCCGGGGCCCGGGTAGTGCTGGTGGTG
>PMLI01000281.1 GCA_003158835.1 Acidimicrobiaceae bacterium | reverse complement strand
GCCGCCCGCCGCCCGCCGCCCGCCTGGCTCCGCTCGGCGCCACTCGTAGAAGCCCGAGACGGGCACGAGTGCCCGCCGGGCCTTCCTCAGCGTGCAGAAGGCCGGAACGCACACGCCGCCAACCTAGTTCAGAAGGCCCCGGCCCCGGTCGCCGCCGTTGGCTCACGGGCCCGCGGTGGGGGAGGTTCGCTCACGGCCCTGCGGGCGGTCGACTGGCCCGGGCTCGGTCCCAAGCCCCCGTCGGCTCTGTGGGCGAAGACGGGCGTGGCCAGGTCCCTCACCGGCTGACCGGCCCCCTGGTCTGCGCCCTGGCGCAAGGCCCCCTGCAGGCCCGTATAAGAGACCGTGAAGCCAGTGACGCCGGAACTGTTCGTTTTGAGCGGGGACGGCGTGGACACCTCGCCGTTGTCTTGTGCCAACCCGATCTCGTACCAGGTCGCCCCGGTATTGGGTGCCAATCGCAGGTTGCTGAAGGCAACGTTGGGCGAGTAAGGCGCCATCGGGCATTGGCCGGTCCAGCCGTTGACGACCACGCCGCACCCTTGTCCCGGCGTACCCGGGTTCTCGACGACCCACTCGGCCGACGCACCCGGGCCGGCGTAGTACTGGTCGCCGTTCGACCAGCTCTGCCCGTTGGTGTTGTCCGTCATGGAAATGGCCCAGTTCGTGCCGCTCTGTTGCCAGATTTCCACCGTGACCGAGTCGCCCGGGCCAACCGATATGCCCGGGTTCGGCCCCTCGGTGGCGACGCCGTTCTCGATGAACATCGTCCATGCGCACACCCAGAAGGCATTGGGGTTGTACGCGCCGTTCGGATTGGTGACGGTTCCCCGGCAGGGCAGCATGCTTTCCAGGATCCCGGCCTGGACGAGGTCCTGGGACCCGCTCGTCTCGCTCCACCCGTCGATACCGACCCACTCGGACATGACGTCGGATGCCGGCGTCCCGGCGTCGAGCGAAGAGACGGTGAAGGTCCCGTTCACCGTGGTGTACGGCCCGCCGGTCACGGCGTAACCCGACCAGTTGGCACTGATCACCTGCTGTACAGCGGACTGCGGGACCGTCGTGGTCGTTGTCCGGGCCGGGCGCGTCGTGGTCGTTACGACTGGGACCGTGGTAGTCGGAGCCGGCGGGGTTGTGGTCGGTACCGGGTGAGGCGATGCCGCCAAGCCCACGTAGAAGCGGCCGACGAACGCCGCCGCCCCAGGGCGGTTGCGCGCCACCAGGCCGAACGCCACCGTCCGGTGGACGCCCGAGGGGTTTGGCCCCACCGTGACGTGCGCCGTGAAGCCGGACGTACAGGGCCGTACATTGCTGGCGTAGACGACGGGGAACGACTGCTTCGACAGCAGCTCCAGCTGGCAGGAACTGGCGTGGCGGACCATTCCCGTCACTGTCACCCGGCCACCCTGAGGTGGTAGCGCGCTGGGCGAGGCGCTCACGAACAGGACGGCCGGAGGTACTGGCGCCGCCACCACGACGTAGAAACGGCCTTGGAACGAGGAGGGGCCGTTGCGCGCCACCAGTTCGAACGCGATCGTGCGAGTCACCGGCCCCGGGTTGGGGCCGATAGCCACGTGGGCCGAATAGTGGCCGCTGCGGCAGGATGTGGTCGGGTTGCGCGAGAAGACCACGGGGAACGGTTGCAGCGACAGAAGCCGCAGCCGACAGGAGGTGGCATCCCGGACCGACGCCGTCACCTGGACCAGGCCACCGCTGGACGGCAATTGGGCCGGGGTGGCGTGGACCGAGTTGACCACCGCCTCGGGAAGGGCGCCGGCTGAGGAAACCGGCGGCACCACCAGCGTGCCCGCGATGACGCAACCGACAACCACGGGCAACGTCGCCAGCCAGCGGGCATTCTTCACTCTTGCCACCTCCTGGCCACAAAGGCTAAGGGGCTGGCGCCCCTAGTGTCGGCCCGTCCCCTCCGGGCTGCGTCGGCACGGCGCTGAAAGGGCGACGCCGGGGACGGGCCCAGTTCCGGGTGGCCCCGGGGCTTCCCGGAGATCAGCCGGCGCCTGCCCGCGGTCCCGCCGCGCCCGGAGTTGGACCTACTGCGCTGCGACCAGCGGCCGATGGTCCGCCTCGTCGCTCGTCTGCTCATCGACCACGATGATCGCGGTTGAGCCGTTGTCCCCCGAGACTTCCTCGAGGCCCCGGCGGGCGGCTTCGGGAAGCAAGCGGGTCAGCAGGATACCGAGCACCGCCGAGCCGGCCGCTATGGCGAGCATCGGGCGCAGGCCGAGCTTGGTTTCCAGAGCCGGTACGACGAAGACCCCGAGAAATGCTCCGAGCTTGCCGACGCCCGCTGAGATCCCGTGCCCCGTGGTGCGGGCCGAGACCGGGAAGACCTCAGAGGGCAGGACGAACGTCGTCGTGTTGGGACCGAACTCGACAAAGAGATAGCTCAAGCCGAAAATGGCGATAAAGGCCCCGACGCTCGCCGTCAGCACCGGGACCGCGGCCAAGAGGAAGAAGGCCGCCCCGAGGACTCCGAACCCCACCAGTTGCAGCCGTCGGTGGCCGATGCGGTCCATCCACCAGATGGCCAGGGCATAACCCGGGACGGCAAAGACGACGAACATGGCGAGCGACCAAGTGAGCTTGGCCGCCAGGTCGGCCCCGGGGTCCACGCTTTTCAGGATCACGGGCAGGGAGAGGGTATTGCCGTAGTAGGCGTAGTCCAGGACGAACCAGGACCCCGCAGTGCCGGCCAGAAGCCGGAGCATGCGCCGGTCGCGAAGCACATGGTAGAGCCGGGGCCGGCTCAGGTCCGCGCCGGCCGCCGCCCGCGTGGGGGCCGGGACCAGGACCGGGGCCGCAACGGACCGGACCACACCCCCGGAGAAGGCGTCGAGCTCGGACGCCGCCTGTGCCGCCCGGCCACGCACGGCGGCCTGGAAGCGGGGCGACTCCGGCATCTTTGAGCGCAGGTAGATCACTCCGGCGGCGGGGAGCGCTCCCAGGCCGAGGAGCAGCCGCCACGTGAGCCCGTCACTGACGTGGGACTCGAGCAGCCCGAGCGCCACCAGAGGCCCGACGACGAGGCCGAGCGCCTGCATGGAAAAGACGAGGCCGACAAGTCGGCCCCGGTCGTTACGGTTGGCGTACTCGCTCATCAGCACGGCCGACACCGGGTAGTCGCCTCCGATGCCGAGCCCGAGCACGAACCGGGCCGTTGTGAGGGCCAGGAAGTTTGGCGCCAGGGCAGAGGCCAGAGCCCCGACGATCATGATGGCGGCCACGAGCATGTAGATCTTCTTGCGGCCGACGAGGTCGGCCAGTCGCCCGAACACGACGGCCCCGACGAACGCGCCCAGGATGGCCGAACCCGAGACCCAGCTGGTCCGGCTCGTCGTCAGGTGCCAGCGGGTGGACACGATGGCGGCGACAGTGCTGATGACGAACAAGTCGTAGGCGTCGGTGAAAAAGCCGACACCGGAGATGAGAGCGGCGCGGCGATGGAAGGCGCTGAGGGGCGCGTTGTCGAGGGCGTCGCCCAGCGTCACGGCAGTGGCCGGTCCGATGCCTACCAAGGCTCTCTCCGCCGTTCGCATGCGAAGCTCGCTCCTCCTTCGCCCCCGGTCGCCGGCACCTGGCGCAGCGCTCCCTCGGGTTGTGCTGTGACGGGCTCAGTTGCTATGGGGACGCTCTCCACTCTGGTGGGCCCAAGTAAACGCGGATGGACATGAACGTGGACGTCAGATGAACCTCAGATGAACGGAAGTAGACACCTTGCCGAACGAAATCCACCGCCGGGCAGTTTGCACGAGCTAGACCATTGGCATCGCTTCGGACCGCAGCTCGGGCTCCCTCGACGGGGACGTGAGCCGCCTGTTCTCGTTGGTGAGCGAGGCCCTGGCTGCGGCCACGGGTGCGCTGCTTGGCGGGGAGGCGGCCGAGGGAAGGCGCGTCGTCGCCGCCGACGAGTCCGTGGACGAGATGACCAGGCAGCTGAGCCAGCGGATCTGGGAAGACTTCGAGCGCCTCGCCCCGGCCAGCGCCGAGCTGCGCCGCCTCGTGGGGCTCCTGGTCATCCTGCCCGAGCTGGAACGCAGCGCCGACCTGGCCGAGCACATCGCTCAGCGCGCCGTCACCCACCTCGGCCCCACCATGTCCCCGGTGAGCCGTGGCATCATCCAGCGGATGTCCGACGTGGCGCTGGAGATGTGGCACGAAGCCGCCAACAGCTACGCACGCCGCACGGCGGTGGGCACCTCCCTGGACGAAGCCGACGAGGAACTCGACATCCTCCACGGGCGGCTTACCAGCGAGGTCGCCAGCTCGGTGATGCCGGCGCCCGTGGCCGCCCAGGTCACCCTGCTGGGCCGGTTTTACGAACGGCTCGGTGACCATGCCGTGAACCTGGCCAGGCGCATCGAACTTCTTCCCGGCCCGGGCCGGTGACGGCGCCACGCCGGTGCCGCGGCCCGGGACTTCGCTTAGGCTGAAGGACCAAACCAAGCACCAGCTGCCCGGCCGATCGGCCGGCCGGCTGGCGGGCGCAGGTCGCGGCCGCGACCCGTGTGCCGGTGGGGCACCGCACCTCTGGGAGGCACGAGATGACACACCGAGACCGAGTGGCTGAGGCTCTCAGTCACGCCAAGCCGGACCGTTGTCCGTGGCAGGCCAGCTTCACCCCCGAGTTCGCCGAACGCTTGCGCCACGAACTGCGCCTGGGCCGGGCCCCCAGCGCCCACAACCCCCATGGCGGAGGCAACCCCTACGACCTCGAGATGGCCTTCGACCAGGACATTCTCATCACGTCGGTGGGCTGGGCGAACTCCTACTACGGCGAGGGCGACGAGTACGTGGACGAGTGGGGGGTGGGCTGGCGGTCGGTGGCCTATACGACCCCGTTCGGGGTAGGCCACTACACCGAGCCGCGGGTGCACCCCCTGGCCGACGCCGCCGCGCTGGGCCGGTACCAACCACCGGACGCCAAACGGGTGGAGCTGTACGCAGATGCTCGCCAGCTCATCGCTGATCACGGTGACGAGCACTGGATCGTGGGTTCCACTGTCACCACGATCTTCGAGACGGCGTGGGCGCTGCGGGGGCTGGAGCAACTGATGATGGATTTCATCGAAGACCCCGACCTGGCCGACGCCATCCTCGAGATGCCCTACCGCTACCACCTCGCCGCGGCCGAGACGCTGGCAGGTATGGGCGTGGACATGATCTGGCTCGGCGACGACGTGGGCCAGCAGCAGGGCATGCTCATCTCACCCCGCCACTGGCGGCGCTTCCTCAAGCCGCGCATGG
>PMLI01000249.1 GCA_003158835.1 Acidimicrobiaceae bacterium | reverse complement strand
CGAACAGGTCGTTGTCGGCGTCGAAAGCCATGGCCGTCACAGTCAGCCCCGACAACTGGGTGGCGCCGGGCACGGCCGAGCCACTGGCTGGGTAGCTCCCGGACGTGGAGTTCCAGGGGAACTCGAGCACCCCGGAACTTTGCGCCACGAACAGGTCGTTGTCGGCGTCGAGGGCGAGAGCTGAGCCCCGGGTCCCGCTTATCTGGGCCCCGGCAACGGAGTAGCTCCCCGTCGAGGAGTTGAAGGCGAAGTCGAAGACGCCGGCCGCGCCCCCGTCGGTCGAGAGGGGGTCGCTGACGAACAGGTTGCCGCGGCTGTCCAAGGCAATGGCACTTATACCGGTGTTCGTCAGGCCGTCCTGGCCCATGATGGTCCCCAATGGCGCGAACTGACCTGTTGCCGCGTTATAAACGAGCTCGAGGACAAGGTCCCATACCGTCTCCGTGCTGCCGTTCGACCCCTCGGCCACGAACAGGTCACCGCTGGGGTTGAAGGCCAGGCCCGAGGCGTTGACCACATTGGTGCCATTTACCACCGCTGTCCCCGAACTGGCATAGGAGGCGGTGGCGGAGTTGTAGGCGAACTCGAGCACGCCGCCCCCGCTGGCCGAGCCGTAGGAGACGAACAAGTCCCCGGCGGCATCAAAGCTGAGAAAATCGGCTCCGCTCGGCAACGAGCCAGCAATTTCTGTGCCGCTGGCTGCATAGGTACCCGTCGCCGAATTAAAGGGGTACTCCATGACGCGGTCATTGCCCGCGTCCACGACGAACAGGTCGCCGTTAGCGTCCAGCGCGACCCCATGAGGAGCGACGAGCTGGTTGGCCGCCGACCCGGTCGTCCCGTTACCGGCTACAACGGTCCCGACCGAAGAGTACGTACCGGTCGTGCCGTTGTAGGTGAACTCATCGACGCTGTTATTGCCTGGAGCCGTTACGAAAAGGTCACCCTTGGCGTCGACAGCCACCCCGATCGGGTCATCAAGCTGGGTGTCCTCTAAGCCGGGCGCGCCCGTGCCGGCTACGACGGTCCCTGATGATGCATACGTACCTGTCGAAGCGCTGTAAGCATATTCCATGACGTTATTCGCGCCGGCGTCCGCCACAAAGAGGTCCCCGTTTGTGTCCAGAGCGATACCACTTGGGTTCGAGAGCTGGCCCGCTCCCCCAACTTCCGTGCCAACCGCCGAGTAAGAGGTGCTCGAACTGGGCGTGTACTCGAGCACTCGGTTGTTGCCGGAGTCGGCGACGAAGAGGTCACCCTTGTTGTCGAAGGCGACGCCTTGGGGGAGATCGAGCTGCCTCGGCCCGATACCAAAGGCGTCGATGCCGGCCACCGCTGTGGCCGCCGGTGCCGTAACGCCCGAGCCGCTCGTCGTGGTCGTAGTCCCACCGCTGGACGTAGTCGTAGTGTCCGCGGCACGCGTGGTGCCGGTGGTCGTGGCCGACGTGCCGAGAGAAGTGGGTATTACGTCGAGATAGGTATCGTCGGAGCTGCTTTCGACGACGGCGAACATTAGCGTGCCGTCAGGGCTGAAGGCCAGGCCGCCGTAATAAGGTTCGAACGTCCCCAAGCTGGTTGTAAGTAGCGCCGTCCCGGGCTCGTTGACCTGGTAAACGTAGACGGTGTTGGCGGCCGTGGAGGTGGCGCCTGCCACGAGACCGCTGTCAGCCGCGCTCGTCGCCACCGAGACCGGGTACGCGCTGGCCGGGTAGGTCACGCTGTTGAGGGCAAGGCTCAAATCGTTTATCTCGGCGAAATAGTACAGCGAGCCCGCGGCCAACACGAGCGAGCCGTCCGAGTCGAAAGCCACCTGTCGTAGGTTCGCCACGCCTTCCTCGGTCACCGGGCCGGCGGCGATGTCTGGCGCACCCTCGGGCGAAATGAGCATCTCCGTGAGCGTCGCCGGGCTCGTGTTGACGGTGTAGGCGAGCAGCTCGCTCGCCCACGGGCTGGCCTCGAGCCCGATGCAGGAATCCATGAAGGTGCCGGCCGGCATGGGCCAGCTTTGGACCGTGCCGTTCTCCGGGCTGACCGAGACGAGCTCGCTTGCGTCTTGGGCACAGTCCCCGGTAGTCGTCCACAGCTCCCCGCCGGATTCCACCAATGACCCGGGGTCGACCAGCTGGCCCGAGGCCAGCGTGGCGGTAAGGGCAAAGGTGGAGGTGCTGAAAACGTCGACGGCGTTCGGCAGGGCCACGTAAAGAGATCCGTCGAACACCACCATCGACCCTCCGGCCACGTCGATCGTGCCCACCACGTCGCCAGAAAAATCGAGCACGGTGATGGTGCCCGAGGTGGGAGACGAAACGAACACGTGTGAGTTGGCACTGTCGACGGCGATGGACCCGAAACCGCTCGGCAAGAGGGTTTGCGTCAGGCCGGTGCCGGCATTGGCGGCCCGCACCCACGGAGAGACGCTCAGCAACAACGCGGCGACGGTGAGAACTGCAGTTAGCGCGCGCAGCGCCAACCGGCGACCTCGAGCACGGTCCACGTCCACCTCCAAGGGTGTGGCCGGCTCAGGCGTAGCAGGCCGTTGGGCCCGAAGCTTAATGTGGTTGCTAATTACCCGCAATTAGCAGTAAGGCAGTCGGCTCTCCGCGCGCGCAAAAGAACGCCTAAGGCGGGTTATGCTATTCGTCACCATCACTGGCGAAGATCACGGCCGACCCGACCGTGGGCTCGCGGGTGCCGAGGTCCAGCGGCGGCCGCGATGCGCCGGGCGGGGCGGGCGGGGCGAGGGTGACGCGGTCCCGGCCGGCGCGCTTGGAGGCGTAAAGGGCTTCGTCGGCGTCGGCCATGAGGCGTTCGGCGTCGGCGCCGTCCGCGCCCGTGGCCGTGGCCACACCGGCACTAACGGTCACTTTCGCCACTGTGTCGAGGGAGGCGACCGCGGCCCTGACTCGTTCGACAACTATCAGTGCGCCTTCGCTCGGGCAATTGGGCAACACGATGGCGAATTCTTCGCCACCGTGACGGGCCACCACGTCGACGTCACGTACCGTGGCGGCCATGGCGTCGGCCACCGCCCGCAGCACGTCGTCACCGGCCACGTGACCGTAAGTATCATTGATCTTCTTGAAGAAATCGATGTCCATTATGGCCAGGGAGAGCGGTTCCTTGGTCCGCACCGAGCGGGCTACCTCCCGGGTCAGGGCGGTGGTGAGCGCCCGACGGTTGGCCAGGTCCCGTGAGCGGGTCGGAAGCGGCCAACCGGGCGATCTCGGCCTTCAGGTCGGCGTTGCGCAGGGCCAGGGCGGCGTGGCCGGCGAAGCGAGCCACCATGTCCAGCGAGCGCCGGCTCATGCGCCGGCTGGGAGGCGGCCCGGACTCCGCCAGCAACAGGCCCTGGCCCTCCCGGCCCGCCCTGAGGGGGACGACGACGATGTTGGTGGCCCCGGGCACCAGGGCCTGCAGGGCCGGCCCGTCGTCGCGGGCTATGTCCCGCACCAGCAAAGGCTGGTGGCCCTGCAAGGCCCGGGCGGCAACGGCACCCTTGAGAGGGCTGTCTTCGAGAGGACCAGCTTCGACATCGATAACCTCAGCGGCCCCGGTGACAAAGCGTGCCGCCAGGACCTGGTCCTTTCTTTCCATATAACTGCGACCTGTTTGAAGGCGAACGGGTACAGGACCCCCTTCAATAGGATCGCCGCGATCTCGCCTGGTTCACAGCCTCGCCGACGGCCAAGGTCGCCGAGATGGCCACCGCCGACCTCCTCGACCTCGTGGTGCAGACCGCCTACACCGGGCAGGCATGGGCTGAGCTGCAACGGCGCCTCGTAAAACGGGCCTTCCCCGATCTGGAACGGGCGGTCCGGAGCGGGGCCATCTACCGCCGGGTGCGCGCGGGCCGGCTTCAGGATCCGGCGGCGCAAGGAGTTGCAGGTCCACCCGTACCCCGGTTGAGCCTGGTTGGCGGCCCCGGCATTGACCTTCACAGCCCATTATCTGTCGCGCTAGCCCCGGCTTCTGACAGGGTGGAAGTAGTTCGGATGATTGACGCAGCTAAAAGGGCCGGCGGTACCGTACCGGGGCCGGCGCGGGCTAACTATTCGGCTTCTTCGGGACGGCACGACCGCCGAACTGAACATCGCCATCATCGTCTGGCGGGCACTGTTCGAGCCCAGTTAGCTCGTGCCACCAACTGCCGCCGACCAAATAGATTTCCTTGTCGCAACGCTCGCACTCGGCCCGCACATCGGTGTCAGTCGGAGGGCGCGCCCTGGCCACCCGTTCAGGTCGTAGGCCTCGGCCATCGTCGAAGCTCTTCATGCCCGGCAATGCTAGCGGCGCCGGGCACTCCGTCAGCTTTTCTGAAGCCTGCGTTTCGACGCTCTTGGCCCGTTGGCGTCGAACCAGTCCAACATGGTGCCTAAACATGAGCTGCGCACCACCAAGGGCCTAGCCCAGGACCCCGCCCTCGTCAGTGCCGAGCATTCGGCGGCCCCGGCAGCTGGCAACGGGATCGGCGGGGCCCGTGACGCTCCCGGTCCTCGAAGGGGACGGGAGCCACGCTCCGAGGTGCATCCCCTGGTTAGATGTACAGGTCATGACGACGCCAGAGGGCCTAGACAACCGCCGCCAGCCCGCCGGGACCGACCAGCTCACGTGGGCAGAGGTTGCCGAAATGGCCAGGCTGCCCGTTCAGACTCTCAGGACCTACCGGCTTAGAGGGGCCCTCCCGGAGCCGGACGGGTACCTAGGCAGGACCCCATGGTGGTACCGGGCCACCATCGCCCACTGGCTCCAGGTCCGCCCCCCTTAAGGGGGCAACGGGGCCGAGGGCGCCCGAAGGCCACCGGCCCGACGTCGGAGCCCTCGTCGCCGACTGGCTCCTAGGAGCGCACGCACCAGGCGGGCACAGTCCAATTGATTTGAGTGTAGTGCTCACGTAGACATCTCTTATCCAGGCGCCGCCGGCACCGCCGCCCGGCCCCATCACCGCTCTCGTTAAGTTCCCGGCGAGGCCTTACTCGGTCGACAAGATGGCGCGCCTTGGCCTCTTGGTGGCCAGCGTCCCCTCCTTCGTCGTCCGCTAGCCGTAGGCCCTCGACGGCTCTCAGGCATACCCTCGCCGCGAGCACCACGACAGCCTCCCCGTCCGTGCGGGGAAACCTACGACGACCGTGTCCAAAGCGAAACGATTCGGTGCTTCGGGTAGACGGCGATGATCGCGCTGTCCATCGAAAAGCCATTGGCGCCGTCGGCGTCCGCGTAAAGGGGCGACCCGATGACGCCGGAGCAAGCAATGAAGGCCGGCAGGAAGGTGCCGTGGTACTTGGGCACGGTGCCTCCCGAAAACCCCTGGAGAAGCGATATTCCCCCACCATCGACCTGGTAGATCGCGTTCTGCCACTCCCCGTACACGACGCCGTCCGGCCCGATGCTCAAGGGAGCGGGCTTGCCGTTCGCCCCCCGGAACGGGCTGACAAAGCGGGCATGGCCCGTCTTCGTGAGCTCGTAGAGGTTGTAGCCGTCTCCAGTGCCACTGATGTAGAGGTCGCCGGCGCCGTCGGCGTCCACGTTTCCTAAACCAAGACTTCCAAGCGGCGGCACTCCCGACAGGCCCTTGAACTGCGCAGCGCGGACAACGGGCTTGAGCTCGCCGCCGACGAAGTGCTCTACCTCGCTGTCGGTCACCACGTAGAGAGTCCTTTGCCGGCTGAGCCCCAGGCCGGCCACGGCCCTGTGCGCTACCGTTGTGACCGTTCCGCTGGGCGAGACGGCCTGCAGCACGTTTGACTCTCCCAGGTAGACGGTGCCGTTGGCTACAGCGACTGCGGTCTGGATCTCAGAAGGCGCGCGGGCGAAGGCCTCGAAGCGCCTACCGCTCAGCTTGTAGAGCTGCGAGCCACTTGCGACGTAGAGCGTTCCGCTCTCCGTTACAGCGAGGGGCCCAGGGGCCTCAAAGCCAGGCGGCATGCCCACCGCGGCGGCTGACGCGGTCGTCGTCTGCACGAGCTGTGCGATCGCCAGGACTGCAGCGAGCAGGGTACGACGGAGCATCACACCTCGGACCCTAATGGCGTCGCGGACTACACGATTTCATCGAGGCACGAGGCACATCCACCTGGTCTTCAGGGAGAGCCCCAGACTTCCCAGCCGGGCGACGTCGGTGCCACAGCAAGTGGCCCTAGTACCTACCCG
>PMLI01000267.1 GCA_003158835.1 Acidimicrobiaceae bacterium | reverse complement strand
GGGGCACGCTCCACCAGAACACGACTGTGTTCAAGCAGAGCCCGACCGTGCACGGGTGGCAGCTGGCCACGATGCTGGTGTCGTTCGTTGCCTTCGGGCTCGCCTTTGCCTGGATGGTCGTCCATCGCTACCGGCTCGAGGCACTCGAGGAACGTTACGAGTCCGAAGGCCTGCGTTCTGCCCTCGAGGCTCGTCGCTCCGAAGTGACCCGGCCCGCCGGCGCCTTTGCCGCCGACTTCCAGGGCACCGGCCCCCCGAATGCCCAAATCCGGGTGGAGACGCCGGCCCAGGTGGCTTCCAGGTGAGTTACGTGATCGCCGCCTGGGTGTGTTGCGGGGTCATCCTGGTGGCNNGGCCTATACGGTCCGCACTGTCCGCCGGGAGCGCGCCCTGCGGCGTTCGTTCGGACGTACCGGGAGCGGTAGGCCAGGAGCGGAGGATAAGTGACCCTGAGCCCGCCGACCAGCCCCGTTACCTCGCCCGCACCCGAGCGCCCCCCGGCCCCGGACGCCGCCTTGCCGCCGGAGTTGCCGTTGCGGGGGCCCCGGCCCCGCCGCGCCCTGGGCACACGGCGCCAGCGGGTCGCGGCCGCCGCCGTCATCGCCGGTGCGCTGGTCTTCCTCCTGGGGCGGGGGCTCAGCGACGCCATGGACTACTACCTGACGGTCAAGCAGGCCATCGCTCAGCGCGCCCAACTGGGAGCATCCGACTTCCGGATCCAGGGCACGGTCCTACCGGGGCTCCGCCAAGTCGGCACGGCACTGCATTTTTCCATCGGGTCCGGCCGGATGGACGTGAACGTGGTGAGCACCGGTTCACCTCCCCAGCTGTTCCACGTGGGGATGCCCGTGGTCCTCGACGGGCATTGGCAGGGGCCCATTTTTTCCAGCTCCCAGATAATGGTCCAGCACGGCTCGACCTACGTCGAGGCTCATCCGGCCAAGACCAAGAGCGCGGCCCGCCCGTCGTGAACATCGCCCTGGGCCAGAGCGCGCTGCTGCTGGCCTTGCTGGGTGCGGTGGCGGGCGCCCTGACCCTGGTCCTCGGGCTGGTCCGGGGACGGCCGTCGTTGGTCCGCGCCGGCCAGGTCTACATATGGCTGGTCGTGGCGGGCGTCGTCCTCGCCACCGTAGCCATGCAGCGTGCCCTCATCACCCACGACTTCACGCTCGTGTACGTCGACAACAACGACAGCACGTTCACGCCTCTTATCTATCGCATCACCGCCATGTGGTCCGACCTGGCCGGCTCCATCCTCCTGTGGGCGTTGGTCCTCTCCGGCTACCTGGTTGTCATGTGGATCCGTTTCCGGAACAGGGCCGATGAACCCGCGGTGTTGTGGGCCAAGGTGGCCGGCTACGTCATCGCCGCCTTCTTCTTCGGGTTGATGTTGACGGTGTCCAATCCCTTCTCCCGGGTCCACGGGGCGGTGCCGACGCAGGGGCCGGGGCCTGACCCACTGCTCCAGGACCGGCTGCTGGTGGCCTTTCACCCGCCGCTGCTTTACCTGGGCCTGGTGGGTTTTACAATCCCCTTCTGCTTCGCCATCGCCGGCCTGGTGACGGGACGGACGGACGAGGTGTGGCTATCCGAGACCCGACGCTGGGCCATCTTCTCGTGGGCATGCCTCACAGCCGGCCTGGTGCTGGGCGCCTGGTGGAGCTACCAGGTCCTCGGCTGGGGTGGTTACTGGTCATGGGACCCGGTGGAAAACTCCGCCCTGCTCCCGTGGCTGACCGCTACGGCCTTCCTGCACTCGGCCGTGGTCCAGCAGCGCCGGGGAATGCTGCGGGTCTGGAACCTCTCACTGGTCCTGGCCACCTTCAGCCTTACCATCCTCGGGACCTTCTTCACCCGGTCCGGGGTCCTCGTCTCGGTGCACTCCTTCACCGTTGACGGCGGGGTGGGCCCGGCCCTGCTGGTATTTTTCGGCCTGGTCGTCGCCACTGGTCTCGGCCTGCTGGCCTGGCGCGGTGACAAGCTCCACAGCCCGGGGGCGGTGGCCGCACCGCTGTCGCGCCAAGGAGCCTTCCTGGCCAACAACCTGCTGTTCTGTGCATTCGCCTTCGTCGTCCTGCTAGGGACCGTCTTCCCGCTGTTCGTGGAGGCGCTCAATGGTTCGTCCATAACGGTGGGCGGCCCGTTCTTCGACACCATGACGATGCCGATCGTGTTGTGCCTGCTGTTCCTGATGGCAGTGGCGCCGGTGCTGCCCTGGCGCACAGCTTCGGGCGAGCTGCTCCGCCAGCGTCTGCTCTGGCCGGCCACGGCGGCGGCTGTCGTGCTCCTCGCCTGCGTGGCGGCCGGCCTGCGGGGCGTGTGGCCACTGGTCGTGTTCGCCCTGGGCGCCTTTGCCGGCGCGTCGGCGCTGCGCCAACTGGTCCTGGGCATGCGCCGGGCGGGAGCGCGGGGCGTAGCCAGCCGGTCGGGGGGCGGCATGATCGTCCACCTCGGCGTGGTCCTCATCGCCGTCGCCTTCGCCGCCAGCCACGCTTATGAGCACGAAGCCCAGCTCACTCTGAGGACCGGCCAGCCGACCAGCTTCGAAGGCCACACTCTGGTCCTGCGGGGCGTGAAACAGGTCAACTCGCCCGGACGCGGCCTCCTGGTGGCGACCGTCGACCTCGACGGGCGTCCCTACTATCCCGCTATCGAGCAGTTCGCCCTGTCCAACGACGCCGTCCCGAGCCCGGCCGTGCGCTCCACCCCGGCCCAGGACATCTACTTGACCATCGTGAGCACGCCGAGCGCGGGCAACGCGACAGTGGCGCTAGCGGTCTACGTAGAGCCGCTGGTCATGTGGCTGTGGGTCGGCGGCCTGGTGGTGGTGGCCGGAGCAGCGCTCTCGATGGGCCCCTCCGGGCGACGGCGGCCGCTCCAGGAGGAGGCAACCGCCCCCACCAGCCCGGCCGCGGACGAAGAGATCGAACTGCACGACCAACGGCCGGCCGGGTCAGAGGTGGGGGCCGGCGTGTGACGAGAGGTCGACGGCGCCGGACGGTCTTATACGCCAGCCTCGGGGTGGCGCTGGTCGTGGCCGCCCTCATCGGCGTCATCGCCTCGGCACAGCCTTCGTCGGACGTCGGTAGCAATACCCCGTTGCTGGGCAACCCCGCGCCCGCCATCTCCGGCCCGGGCCTGGCCGGCGGTCGCTACTCGCTCTCCCAGTTCCGCCATGAGTGGGTGCTGGTCAACTTCATGGCCACCTGGTGCCCGCCGTGCGAGGCGGAGATGCCGCAGTTGCTGGCGTTTGTAAAGCACCACGCCAGCGCCCGGGACGCCACCGTGCTCACCGTCGTGTACGACCCGACCGACGTCGGCGCGCTGAAAACTTACTTGGCGGCCCGAAGGGCCCATTGGCCGGCGGTGGACGACCCGGCCGCGTCGGTACCCTACGGTGTCACAGGCCTGCCGTCCTCTTTTCTCGTCGCCCCGGGCGGGACCGTCTACGCCTACGTGCCCGGCGAAGTGACGGCTTCGGAGCTGGACTCCTGGTTGCGCCAGGGTTCGGCCCAGGGGTTGGGGCGGGCGGGCGCTTAATGGGTGCTCTGACCGCCACGGCCGCGCCCCCAGCGGCCACGAGGCCGCGCCCAGATGGCAGGCGAGCCCCGTGGCGCAACGCCATGTGGGCGGTGGTGGTGGTCGCCCTAGGCCTCGGGCTCGCCCTCGGGGCGGGCGCCATCGGCGGTGGAAAGGCCAAACCTCCCTCCCTATATCAGCGCACCATGGCAGTGGCGGGGGAGTACCGCTGCCCCGTCTGTGCCGGCGAGTCGGTCGCGGCCTCGGATGCTCCTGAGGCGGTCGAAATGAAGGCCCTCGTCGAGCGGTGGCTCGGGGCCGGTGTCAGCCCGGTTCAGATCCGTTCGTACCTGGTGAAGGACTACGGCCCGTCGATCCTGGAAAGGCCACCGGCATCGGGAGTGAGCGTGCTCGTATGGGCTCTCCCCGCCGCCGCCATAGCCGCCGGCCTCCTCGGGCTCGGCCTCGGCTTTGCCCGGTGGCGGCGGGCCAACGCGGTCCTGGCGCTCGCCGCCACCCTGGGCCCGGCCGAGGTCATGGCCCCGTACCAGCCGGCCCTGTTCGAGCTCGAGCCAGCGGGCTCCCCTGGGCAGGACACCGTGACGGGTGCCACGAAGCCGGGCCGAAGGCTGTACCGGCGTGCCAGCCTGGTGGCCGGGTCCGCCCTGGTCCTGGTGGCGGCGGNNCGAGTTGCAACTGGCCTCGGCGCTGGCCGCCGCCGACCCTGCCGCGGCGCTGGCGGTCTACGACGAGGTACTGGCCCGCCAACCTGACCAGCCCGAAGCGCTGACGGACGAGGGCTGGATCTACGCCCAGGGTGGTTTTGTGAGCGAGGCCATGACCAAACTGGCCCAGGCGGAGAAGGTCGGCCCCTCCTACGCTCCCGCCCATTTTTACCGGGCATTGGTGCTGTTGGACGACGAGGACCGCCCCGGGCCGGCCGCGGCCGAGCGCAAGTGGTACCTGGGCCACGGTCCGGCCCCGGCGCTGGTGGCGCAGGCCAAGGCCGCCCTGGCGCAAGCCGAGGCGACTAGTAGGGCGGGCGCCTGAGTTCCCGGTCCCCGGCGCGCCGGGTCAGCTGAACATCATCGGCGCGATTCTGGCGCCGGGCTCGCCAGTGCGCAATGATCCCTTATGAAACCCGATCGAAGGAGGAGATATGGACCGCCTGGAATGCCAGTGGTGCCATGCTCAAAACCCGCCCGAGGCGCGGTCCTGTGAGCACTGCGGTGCCCCACTCGACCGAGCCACCCTCGTTTCCGATTCGGGCTGGCGGGAAGCGCCGCGCCTGCGGGACATGGCGAAGTTCCAGTTTTCCAACAGCACCTGCCAGGTCGAGGGTGAGCTGGTGCCGGTGGCCGAAATAAACTTGAGCCCTGGAGACGGGGTGATTTTCGAGCACCACACCATGCTCTGGAAGGACGAGAGCGTCCCCGTCGGGGTTTACCCCCTGGGAGGAGGCCTGAAGCGGTCTTTGGCCGGTATGCCGTACGTGGTCACCCAGTNNGGCGCATCGCCTTTTCCCGTGACGCGGCCGGGGAAATCGTGACCCTCCTGCTGCACCCGAGCATGGAGATCGACGCCCGGGAGCACGCTTTCCTGGCGGCTTCGCACTCCGTGCGTTACAGCTTCGAGCGCATCAAGGGACTTGCCAACATCCTGCACGGCGGCAGTGGGATGTACCTGGACCGGTTCGTCACGGCGGGCGAACCCGGCATCGTCCTGTTGCATGGGTACGGCAACGTCTTCGAGCGGGCCCTCGGGCCGGGTGAGAAGATACTCGTGGAGCCGGGCGGTTACCTCTACAAGGACTCGAGCGTCACGATGCAGGCGGTGCAGCTGAACGTGCGGACCGGCGTTTTCCGCCACGGTATGTACCTGGCCGAGATGACCGGTCCCGGACGGGTGGGCATCCAGTCGATGTACC
>PMLI01000557.1 GCA_003158835.1 Acidimicrobiaceae bacterium | reverse complement strand
GGGAGATGGCCTTCCATCTCGCGAGCGATCTGTTTCACAGTGTGCTCAAAGCGCGCCCCACCGGCGACATCGTCGAGCAGGCGTGCCTCGGTCGCCAGCAGCCCTTCCGCCAGTCGACGTTCGGTAACGTCACGGACGTTGACAACGACGGCCCCGACGGCCGGGTCGTCCAATAAGTTGCTCCAAACTGTTTCAACCACCGCGTAGCTGCCGTCTGACCGACGAGCCCGAAAGTCCTGACCGCCGTGTAGCCCCGGGCGCTGAACGACGGCATCGAGCATGGCGGCACTCCTGTCCCGGTCATCGGGGTGGACGAGGTCGACGCTGCCCGTGCCGGCGGCGGTTTCCGGGTCTATCCCGAGGACGCTCCGCGCTGATGCGCTGATGTAACGAATGACCCCCTTCCTGTCCAGGGTGAGGATGATGTCGGCGCTGTTTTGCACCAGCGCACGAAAGCGCATTTCGCTTTGTCGCAGCGAGATGACCGCGCTCTCCTCTCGGCGAAGCAGTTCAATACGGTCCCTCGCGTCTGCGGCCTCCTTGAGCGCCCGTTTGACGACCACCTCGAGACGGACCAGGTGCTCCTTCATCACGTAATCCGAAGCACCCTGTTTGAGAAGCTCGACAGCCTGTTCGTCCCCGAGGCGCCCGGTCACGAATATGAACGGGGCCTCCGGCGCCGTCGTTCGGGCGATTTGCAATGCTTGTCCGCCGTCGAACCCGGGCAGCGAGAAGTCAGCCAGGATCACGTCGGGCGGGGAGTTGCTCAGCTGCTCTACGAAGGCTGCTCTATTATCGACGACGGTGATCTGCGCCTCTATGCCGGCCCGTCTGAGTGCCCGTGCGGTGAGCTCCGCATCAGCGGGGTCGTCCTCAAGCACCAGGACCTTCAGCCCGCCATCTGGGAGCGTCGTCGCATGAGCCCGCTCGTTGGCCTGCCCTCCGGCTTCTGGGGGCGGGGTGTCGTCCGGTCCAGCCTTCAGGCCGCTCCGGCTGGGCATGCGACGCTGGGACGAGTCACCCCCCTTGGACGGCTGACCTCGGCCTCGCTCCGACGCCCTTGGCTTGGCCTGAGGGCGCTCGAGGTACGCAGAAGTACCAATGGCACTCACCGCAACTGTGTTGGCCACGTACCACTCCCCCGCCCATAGTCCTCAGGACCGGGGCTTGAGAAATCCAACCACCTATGCTACACCATCTGGTCCTGTCTAGGAACTGGACTTGTCTAGCCGGTGCGGCTTCAGCCGACGCCAACTGACGGGCCGGACAAGTGGAGCGGCTGGCAGACCGCGCCCTTACGGTGCCCAGGAAACGGTAGCGGCGCCCGCCACCCCCGGGACGGGGCGCGCGTCCACCGTGAGCGGCCCGGTTGCCACCTCGTCGAGCTCGGGGGCCTCGGTCCCTCCCAGGTGGATGCCTCCGGCCTGATAGGCGAGGTTCCCGCCCGCAGCTGTGGCCACCAACGCCCCGTGCTTTACCGCCGTCACCGAACCCGACGGGGAAACCCAGATAACCGTGGTCGACATCTTCGCCTTCTGGGTGCAGTCCACCAAGGTGGCGTCCAGTGTGCCGTCCGGGCCGAAAACAAATGACAGTGCTCGCCAGCGCGGCCCCCCGGGTAAGGAGGCTTGCCGGGTGGTGCCCGTGGCCAGGTCCATGAGGAAGATACGGGATGCGGGCCCGATCCCGCAGCCATCGGTGTGGTCGCCCAGTTCGGCCGCAAAAGTCTTGCCGTCGGCCGAGACGGCCGTCGTCTCGTACGGCGGCCCGTTAGTGGCCGGCTTGGGCAGCGCCTGCAGTTTGGACACCGCCCCGCTCAGGCTTATGCGCCACAACCGGGTGCCGGTGGCGATGTCGGGCCCCATGATGAAGCCACCCGAGTACCCCGCGACATAGTCACCGATGGGCACGTGCACGAGCTGGTGGGTCACGACCCTGTCAATCCCGTACCTCGTCAGCGTGGACGGCGAGCCCAGGTTCTCCCCGGCGACGAGGGATGCCAGCCCGGAGCTGCTGACAGACCAACCTTGCGGGTACTGGTACTGGAAAGCCCACGAGGTGCGCCGGTGCGTGACGGTGTCGTACCAACCGGCCATGCTCTTCTCCGAGGTCGGAAAGCCCTGCTGCCACCCCAGGTACCGCCCGTCGGCGGACCATTCGAACTCCGTCACGGCCATGGGTTTCGAGGTCCCGGGGACAGCGACCGGCCCCACCGGTGCGGAGCCGCCGTTGTTGAACAGCGTCAGCTTCCCTCCGGCCAGGACGGCCAATGCCGGAGGGGCCTCTAGCAACGGTGACCGGAGATCCGGTGCCTCATTCCCGTTGGCCACCGCCAGTCGCATCGTGCCACTGACGACGGGGCGGCCGGAGCTCGATGCGGGCAGTGGGCTCAAGCAGAGGGCGGCGCAGGCCGAGCCGGCTACCAACCGGCTGCCGGTGCGGCGGGGGAACCTGGAAAGGCGGAACCTGGACAACGGTCGGGACGAGTTCACGGCCGTAGCGTACAACCGCCGGCCGCCCGCTCAACAGGGTGCCGGCACTGGGCACCAAGAGCGGCGAGGCTATAACCTCGTCCCATGCTCGATGAAGATGTGAAATCGCTCGCTCAGGGTAGAAACTTTGCCGCCTTCACCACCCTGCTCCCGGGCGGCCAGCCCATGACCCATGTCATGTGGGTCGATGCCGACGACAACCACCTCCTCATAAACACCGAGGTGCACCGCCGGAAGTTCCTCAACGTCAGCGAGGACCCCCGGGTGACCGTGACCGTGATCGACGCCGCCAACTCCTACCACTACGCCGAGGTGCGGGGCCGCGTCGTCGAGACGGTCACCGGCCCCGAAGCCCGCGCCCACATCGACTTTCTCAGCCAGAAGTACGTGGGCCAGCCCTACGACCCCGACGCCATCACCAGCGAGAGAGTGATCCTGCGCATAGCCCCGGACCGCCAGCGTGTCACCGGCTGACGGACGAGCCAGCTGCCGGTCCGGGCCGGCCATGGCTAGCCGAAGCCAGCCGAGCCCGGTTCAGTCGTCAGCGAAGTCGAGGGAGAGCGAATTTATGCAGTAACGCTGGCCCGTGGGGGCGGGCCCGTCATCGAAGACGTGGCCAAGGTGGCCTCCACAGGCCCGGCAGACGACCTCGGTGCGCACCATTCCGTGGCTCTTGTCGGTGCGCAGCTCGACCGCTTCGGCTGTCGCCGGCTCGTAGAAGCTCGGCCACCCCGAGCCCGAGTCGAACTTGTTCGACGAGCTGAAGAGCACCGCTCCGCAGCCGACGCACCGGTACGTCCCGTCCTCATGGTGGTGGACGTAACGGCCCGACCAGGGCGGCTCGGTCGCCCCGTGACGCAGCACTTGGTACTGGTCAGGGCCGAGCCGGGCCCGCCACTGCTCGTCGGAGGGCGCCGGGACAGGAGGGTCTGCAGCCTGATCGGCCGTGGTCTGGGGCGTCGCGGTCTGGTTGGCAAGGGCCTCGTTCACCGGACCAGGGTACCGGGGCGCCGCGGTATAGCCGCTCCCCTCCTTGCCCTGACCGTGCCCTGACCGCCGGCGACGGGGCATTAAGCTCTCTGCGTGGCAACGCTCGGCTTCGGAATTGACATCGGCGGTTCGGGTATCAAGGGCGCCGCCGTGGACCTCGAAACCGGCCTTCTGGCCACGGAGCGCTTCAAGGTCCTGACGCCCCAGCCGTCGACTCCTCCGGCCGTGGCCGGCGCGGTGGCCAAGGTCGTGGGGCACTTCGGCTGGCAGGGCCCGCTCGGCTGCACCTTCCCAGCCGTGGTCCAGGAGGGCGTGGCCCGCACCGCCGCCAATGTCGACCACAGCTGGATCGGCACCAACATCGAGACGGTCATGGGCGCCGCCACGGGTCTTCCCGTGACCGCGGTGAACGATGCCGACGCCGCCGGGGTGGCGGAGACCAAGTGGGGCGCGGCTCAGGGCATCCGGGGCCTGGTGATCATGGTTACGCTCGGGACCGGTATCGGTACGTCGCTTTTTTACAACGGCGTACTCATACCCAACAGCGAACTTGGCCACATCGAACTCGACGGCGGGGACTACGAGCCCAAGGCTTCGGGAGCAGCGCGCGAGCGCGAAGCCCTCAGCTGGGAAAAATGGGCCAAACGGCTGCAGCGCTACTTCTCAGCCCTGGAGTTCCTGTTGCGCCCGAGCTTGTTCGTCGTGGGCGGAGGCGTGAGCCGCCGCTCGGAGAAATTCCTGCCGTTGCTGGTCCTCGACGCTCCGATCGTGCCCGCCCGGTTCCAAAACGAGGCCGGCATCGCCGGAGTCGCATTCATGGCGGCCGAGGCGGCCGGCGCGGCCACGGGGCGACCGGTGCCGCCACCAGAGCGCGGGGCCCGGACCGGGGCCCCTCGACCGGCCTGACGCCGCTAGTCGAGCCCGGTCACGCCTGTGACCGCCTCCTCGGCCGCACCCAACCCGGTCGAGGCGCCGTTGCCCGAGAGGGGGCCGACCACGTCGGCGACGTCGCCATCTTCGCGGGCCTCGGGCTCCTCCATGCGGAACTGGGTGTTGTAGAGCTCGGCGTACAGCCCGCCACCGGAGAGGAGCTCGGTGTGGCGACCGCGCTCGACGATGCGGCCGGAGTCGACGACCAGTATCTGGTCGGCGTCGCGCACGGTGGAGAGCCGGTGGGCGATGACGATGGAAGTGCGGCCCGCCAGCACTTTCTTCAGGGCCTGCTGCACGGCCACCTCGGATTCGGAGTCGAGGTGGGCGGTGGCTTCGTCGAGCACGACGACATCGGGAGCCTTGAGGAGCAGGCGGGCGATGGCCACGCGTTGCTTCTCGCCCCCGGAAAGCCGGTAGCCCCTGTCCCCCACCAGCGTGTCGAGGCCGTCGGGTAGCGAGCTGACCATGTCGAGGATCTGCGCGTCCCGTAGGGCCGCCACGAGATCGGCTTCGGTGGCGTCCGCCCGGGCATAAACCAGGTTGGCTCTTATCGTGTCGTGGAAGAGGTGGGCGTCCTGGGTGACCACGCCGACCACTGACTGAAGAGAGGTCAGTGTGACGTCCCGCACATCCAGGTCGTTTATGCGCACGGCACCGGTGGTGACGTCGTAAAGACGTGCGGCCAGATGGCTTATCGTCGTCTTGCCCGCCCCCGACGGGCCCACCAGGGCGACGAGCTGGCCGGGCTCGGCCACGAACGAAACATCGAACAGTATCTGCTGGCCTCCCGTGCGTTCCATGACCGCCACGGACTCGAGGGAGGCGAGCGACACCTCCTCGGGGCGCGGGTAGCGAAAATCGACATGGTCGAAGCTGACCTTGGCCGGGCCCCGCTCGAGGGCGAGGGCCCCCGGCTTGTCGTCGATCATGGGCGGAAGGTCCAGCACCTCGAAGACGCGGTCAAAGGAGACCAGCGCCGTCATCACGTCGACCTGCACGTTGGACAGAGACGTCAAAGGGCCGTAAAGACGGGCCAAGTACAGTGTCATCGCCACCAGGGTGCCGAGCGACAATTCCTTGTGGACGACCAGGACGCCTCCGAAGCCGTACACGAGCGCAGTCGCCAGCGAGGCCGTGAGTATGAGGCCGGTGAAGAATATCCGGCCGTACATGGCGGTCGTGACGCCGATGTCGCGCACCCGTCCCGTCCGGGACCGGAACACCTCGGCCTCGTGCTGCGGTTTGCCGAAGATCTTGACCAGGAGGGCACCGGCCACGTTGAAACGTTCGCTCATCATGGCGTTCATTTCGGCGTTGAGCGAGTAGGCCTCGCGCGTGATGGCGGCCAGGCGCCGGCCAACCCACCGGGCCGGGAAGACGAACACCGGCAACATGATCAGCGCCAGCACGGTTATCTTCCAGCTCAGTACGAACATGGCGATCAGCGTCACGCCCACGCTGATGCTGTTGCCTATGACAGAGTTGAAAGTGTCCGTGAACGCCTGCTGAGCCCCCAGCACGTCATTGTTGAGCCGGGATATCAGTGCTCCCGTCTGGGTGCGGGTGAAAAAGGCGATCGGCATGCGCTGGATATGCGTGAAAACCCGGTTGCGCATGTCGAATATGAGGCCCTCTCCCACCCGGGAGGAGATCCAGCGCTCCCACAGCCCGAGGCCGGCGTCGAAGATGGCCAGGCACCCGACCGCGAAGGCCAGCCACACCACGACGCTGGCTTGCGGTTTATGGCCGTCCAGTTCGTTGATTATGGCCCTGGTCAGCAACGGGTTGGCCGCCCCAACCAGCGCGTCGACGATGATGAGCACCAGGAACACGGCCAGCATGCCCCGGTACGGCTGGGCAAAGGCGAGCACCCGCCGCACCGTCCCCTTGCCCAGCTTGTAGTCGGTCACTTTGCGGTCCTGGCGCATCGAGCGCAGGACGCCCCAGCCGCTCCCACCCATACCCGAGTGCATCATCAGTCCACTCTGTCACGCCCGGGAGCCAAGGCGGCTGGATGTGCCCGGCCCACCCGGCGCCTGTCCCGGCGCGGTGGGGCCGTGCGACGGGCGTGCCTTCTGGCCGTGCGGCGGGCGTGCCAGCTGCCTGGTGCATGGGCGTGCCCGCGGGCCGTGCGGCGGGCGTGCCAGCCGCCTGGTGCGACCGGTCAGACGCCGGAAGGCAGCCCGTTGGCGGCTATGACCTGCTGGTACCAGCGGTAGCTGTCTTTGGGGGACCGTTGGCCCGTGGGGTAGTCGACCCAGATCAGGCCGAAGCGCATGGAGTAACCCAGGGACCACTCGAAGTTGTCCATCAGGCTCCACA
>PMLI01000105.1 GCA_003158835.1 Acidimicrobiaceae bacterium | reverse complement strand
GTTCAGGCACGGCCACCGGTTCAGCTGGGCCGGCCCCGGTGGTGGGCATCATCGCCGACCCTTCCACCACGGGCTACTGGCTGGCCATCTCGACGGGGGCCGTGATGGGCTACGGCGGCGCTCCGAACTATGGCCGAGCCGACTTGGCCGGGACCGTCGTGGCCATGGCGGCCACGCCGGACGGCCGAGGGTACTGGGTGGTAACCAGCGACGGCCGGACCGCCGCCTTCGGGAACGCCGGTAGGCACGGCGCACCCAACGGCGCCTACTCCCAGCCCGTGGTCGGGATGGCCGCCGACCCCGACGGCAACGGGTACTGGTTGGCCGCCGGCAACGGCCATGTTCTCGCCTACGGCGACGCCGCCAAGGTGGCTTCTCCCCCCGGCTCGCCCCCCGTGGCCGCCATCCTCGCGCCGAGCACCACCGCGGTGAAGTCACCGGCGCTGGGCCCGGTCCCGCTGTCCCAGGTCCCACTATCCCGGGTGCAGAGCCAGAACTGGTCGGGCTTCGTGGCCGCGGCGGGGCCGTACACAGCCGCTTCGGGCAGCTTCACGGTCCCGTCGTTGAGCCCCAGCGCGCCCAGTCAGGACATGGCGTCCCAATGGGTCGGGATAGATGGTTCCGGCAACGGCTCGCTCATCCAAGCCGGCGTCACCGAACGCCCGGGCCCGGGCCCGGGCGGCACCGCGACGACCGACACGTTCGCGTGGTGGGAGGTGCTGCCCCTGGCCAGCCAGCCCGGCACGGCCGTGACGGTCGGCCCCGGCGACGAAGTGAGCATCGCCATAGACCAGGTGAGCGGCGACAACTGGTCCATACGTGTCACCGACCTCACCAACGGCCAGGGCTCTACCCAAAACGTGTATTACACCGGCCCGGGAACCTCGGCCGAATGGATCCTCGAGGCGCCGGTGGACAGCCAGACCGGTCAACCGGTGCCATTGGCCCCGTATGCCCCGGCCGTTATTTTCAGCCACCTTGCGACGACCGGCAATTCCAGCTCCCTGTCCCAGGTCGAAATGGCGCAGGCCGACCAGCAGGTCGCGACCCCTTCGGCGCTGGGCCCGTCCGGGTTCAGCGTTGCCTATGGGAGCACTGCCGCACCCGCACCATAACTGGGCGGGCCGGGTTCAGGGTCAGGGGCCGGGTTCAGGGGCCGGGAGACAGCACTTCGTCCGTAGCGGCGGCGAGAGTCGCCCCCAAACGGTCGACGAGGTCGTCGCAGGTGGCTTCGTCGATCACGAGCGGTGGGGCGATGAGCAGCCAGTCGCCGTAGCGGCCGGAGTTTTGACGCCGGGAGTACAGCAACAGGCCATGGTCCAACCCGTACCGGCGGATGACGGCGCCCGGGTCGGCATCGCCGGGAAAGCGGGCGCTGGTCGCCTTGTCGGCGACCAGTTCGATCGCCAAGAGCAACCCGCGGCCGCGGACGTCGCCGACCAGGGGCGATCGGCGCGCCAGCTCCTCCAGCCCGGCTCGAAGGCGGGCGCCCAGCGTCCCGGCCCACTCGATCAGGCCGTGCTCGACCATCTCGTCGAGCACGGCGGTGCCGGCGGCGCAGGCCATCGGGTTGGCGTCATAGGAGTGGGAGACGACGAAGCCGGGGCCGGCGGCCACCTCCTCGACGAGAGCGGCCGAGACCAGCACGGCCCCCAGGGGGGCATAGCCGGCCGCCAGTCCCTTGGCCAGCACCACCACGTCCGGGACCACCTCGGGATCGTGCTGGGCGGCGAGGAACCGGCCGGTACGGAAGCCGCTCACGACCTCGTCGAACACAAGACGGATGCCATAGCGGTCGCAGGTTTGGCGCACCCGCCGGGCAAAGGAGGGGTGAGGCACGTTGACGCCGGAGGCCTGACCTCCGATGGGCTCCATCACGAAGGCCAGCACCTGCTCGGCGCCGAGGCGCGTGATGGTGGCCTCGAATGCGGCCCAGCTCTCCGTGGCGGCCGCCTCCGCGCTCGGGGCCCGGAAAGTAAGCGGGGCCGGCACCTTTTCGGACGCCACCGTCAAGGGGCCCCACAGCGCCGGGGAAGCGATGTCGCCGTTCATCGCCAGGGTCTGCAGCGTGGCGCCGTGATAGCCGGGCATCAGCGAGATCACGCGGTGCCTTTCGGGCTGGCCGGTGGCGACGGCGTGGGCCCGCAGCAGCTTGAGCGCCATCTCGACCGCCTCGGAACCGCCCGAAGTGAGGTGCGACCGCTCGAGCCCGGGGCCGGCCAGCGCCGCCAGCCGCTCGGTGAGCCGGGCGTTGGCACGGTGACGGGTGGTGCGCGAATAGGTGTACGTCAAGCGCCGGCCCTGGTCGATCATGGCATTGAGCACGCGCTCGTTGCCTTGACCGAGGTTGGCCAGGAACGGCCCTGAACACACATCGAGCAGGCGGCGGCCGCTATCGTCCACCAAGTAGGCCCCCTCCCCCGCCACGATGGTCGGCAGGTCGCCGGCGCCCCCACGGGGAAAAAACACGTCCTGCGTGCCTCCGGACGGGGGGAACGGCGGGTACCACGGCTGCGATGACATTCCCGACCTCACACGTCCAGCAGAAATCCCCAGCTTACCGGGGGCGGCGGGGCACCCCGGACAGGCTGGCCGGGCGCGCCCCGGTGCCTCCAGGACCAGGCCAGGCAAGAGCGTGAGGTCGGAAAACCGCTAGCCAACGGCCCCCCGGTGAGGCAGGCTGGGGTCGGTGATCGAAGATTTCGAACGGTGCTACCGGGCCGTGCAGTCCAAAGACCCTCGCTTTGACGGGTGGTTCTTCACGGCCGTGACGAGCACGGGCATCTATTGCCGCCCGAGCTGCCCGGCCATGATTCCCAAGCAGGCCAACGTGCGGTTCTACGCCACGGCCGCCGCCGCCCAACTGGCCGGGTTCCGGGCGTGCAAGCGCTGCCGGCCCGACGCCGCCCCGGGCTCGCCCGAGTGGGACATGCGGGCCGACGTGGTGGGTCGCGCCATGCGCCTCATCGCCGATGGAGTGGTCGACCGGGAGGGTGTCCCGGGCCTGGCCAGCCGGCTCGGCTACAGCACGCGCCAGGTGGAACGCCTGCTGCTGGCGGGGGTGGGGGCCGGCCCCTTGGCACTGGCGCGCGCCCAGCGCGCTCAGGCGGCCCGGGTGCTGATCGAGACGACCGAACTTCCGATGGCCGACGTGGCCTTTGCGGCCGGCTTCGCCAGCA